>JAZGGI010000012.1 GCA_036480375.1 Candidatus Zixiibacteriota bacterium | reverse complement strand
ATGCCTCAAGCGCAACTCGGGACTTAAATTCGGCGGAAAAACTTCGTCGCTTTCTCATACTTAAGCTCCTCATAATAATGTCTCATTTCCACCTTAACACATTGTCCAAAATCCTGCAACCACCTCTGGCCGAGTACCTAAAACCTATTAAATATCAGACCTATCCTGATCCCAATAATCCGCAATCCGTAACCATAAATCTCATATCTTTGCCAAAAACACTGGAATTAACCGATTCCGAAGTATTAGAGGCTTTGGCAATGCGAAAGAACGAATATGCTCCGGATTCAATTGAATTCTTGGAAGAGCATCTATTGTCAAGAGGATATATTAAAAATGATATCCTTGCCTGGCGAGAAGGTAGATTATTAAGCACTGAAGATAAAATGACGGAATTAAAGAATTTTAAGTCGGGCGGATTGCTCAAAATAAGTCTTTATGTAGCTTTTGCATTAATTATTCTGACCTGTTCGATAGAGTTTTTGTTCTCGATTTCAGATTCCGATATTTCAATTAGCATAAGTGCCGATTTATCGATTATGTTTTCCTCTGTTATTTCAGTCTTGGGACTTATTATCATCCCCCCTTTGTTTCTTTGGTGGTTTTATAGAGCCTACAAAAATCTAAGTTACATCAAGGGTGAACGATTAAAATTTAATCCAATTTTGGCAATCGGAGGACATTTTATTCCACATGCCCAATATTTATTTCCTATTGTTATCGCCAGAGAAATAATTCTATCACACTTGCAGTCCAATGAAACCTATGCGAAAAATAACAGACTCCTGACGATCGCCATGCCTGTAATATGGTGGGCGGTTACCTTTTTGGCTTTTCATTTTCCAATATGGTACGTTCCCTATGACAATTTTCCTCGGGACTCTGGATTAGATTGGCTATTTCCGATTTGCTATTTTGTCATTATCGTGGCTGCGGTTTTTTCAATTTTGCTCATCAGTCTAATTGAAAAACTCCAATATGCGAGATATAAAGCAATTATTGGTTTATAAAATTATTTTCTTGATCACCAGATTTATCAAACCAATATTAGGTCTAAGGCCGTCAGCGATTGCCACCCTTACTCCGATAATAAGAATAGCCCTATGGTTTTTATCTCTAATGGAGATTAGATACCCACGTATACCTCGCAATAAGAATGGGGAATTACTAACACAATCCTGTACCAAAGTGTTAGCTAAGGAGGCTCACACAGGACATGATAAATTCCTTCTATTCCAAACACGAATCTTCAAAAATCGTAGCTCTGGATTTAATGAATGAGCTTCGCAATTTGAAGATTATCATAATGAATATGTCACCCTCCAACAATGGGGGTGGTCGATCTGAATAGGGGAAGAAATATTGACAGGCAACCGCCAAATTCCTTAGACGCGGAACAGGCGGTATTGGGTTCAATGCTGACCAGCGAGAGCGCGATTGGTCAGGCGATTGAGGTATTGCAATCGAGCCGGAGGTTTTACTCGCCCGGTCATCGTAAGATATTCGATGCCATAATCGAGTTATACGACAAATCGAGTCCGGCTGACATTGTTACCGTTTCAAATCACCTTGAAAAAAACGATATGCTCGAAGACTGCGGTGGGCGAACGTTTATTACAGAACTGGCTGACGGAGTTGCTACGTCTGCGAATGTGGCTTATTATGCAAAGAATGTATTAGAGCCTGCTATACTTCGCGATACCATAATTGCTTCAATGGAAATAATCGATCTCTGTTACCGGCAGGAAGACGAAGCAGATGAGATTCTCGATCAGGCCGAGCAGAAGATATTTGACATATCGCACCGGACTTCCGCTACAGAGATTCGGAGCTACGCAGATATTGCATCAGAAATTATCGCCGATTATGATGAGCGCAAAAAGCGCGGTAATGGATTGGCGGGATTATCTACCGGATACCCCGATCTTGATTACAAGCTAAGCGGTCTCAAACCTGGGAATATGTACGTACTTGCAGGACGCCCATCAATGGGTAAAACTGCCTTAGCTGTGAATATTCTCAATAACGCCTGTCAGGGTGATCACTGGGGGCTTCTATTCTCTCTCGAAATGTCGCAGCTGGATATCTCCAAGAGGACACTCTATTCCCTGGCAGGTGTGCCGTTCTCTAAGGCCGACAGGGGGCAATTATCGGACGCTGAGGCGAAAAAGGTCGCCGAGGCGATGGGTGCTTTTACTGCAAGAAACGTCAAGATTGACGATTCCTCATCCCTGACTCCGCTTGAAATTCGGGCCAAAGCTCGGCGGTTTGCAGGCCAACATAATTTGGCTGTCATTGTTGTGGATTACATTCAACTAATGTGTGCCAAAGGTGAAACCCAGAACCTACAGATTGCCGAGATTTCCAAACAGCTTAAAGCCATGTCCAAAGAACTCAATGTTCCGGTGATTGCCATATCTCAGTTGAATCGGAAAGTAGAGTCGCGGGAGAGTAAAAGACCGAATCTTGGGGATTTGCGGGACAGTGGCGCAATCGAGCAGGATGCCGACGTGGTTATGTTTGTACATCGGCCATGGGTTTATGAAAGTCATAAACCTGAGAATCAGCAATCTTCCAGTATATCGAAAACCGAAGCTGAAATCATTATTGGTAAGAATCGCAACGGGCCGACTGGGGCTGTGCCTTTATACTTCGATGAGGAAACCATGACATTTAGAAGTCATTCGAAGCGGGGTGATTTCTGATGGCGAATCCTCAGAGGGAAAATGGGCATATTGACTTGGCAAATGAATTGGTCGATCAATTCTGTCGGTATCCTCATTACTGGGCAAGAATGGCGAATCTTGTGGGTCGTATTCAGACAAACCTACGGATATATCGAAAAGGATCGCAAGGGAAATCCTATAAAAGACTCCGGTGGATTTGTAAAGAAGAAAACAGACAGGATTTCGCATAGTCAGTTCGCGGAGAAAACCGGAATTGATAGACGAAAATGTAATATCTTACTGAAGTCTCTTGTCGAAAAGGGTGTTTTATTAAAAATCAAAAATCCTAATAGAACAGTAAGATATGGATTTCAGAAGGATTATGATAAATGGGCAGAATATCAGAAAAGACCAACTGCCACCCAAAAAGACGGCAGGGTGCCGCCCAAAAGGATGGCAAAACTGCCACCCAATAGGGCGCATACAAAAGAAAAGAAAGAAAACTATACAAAAGAAATATCACCGGCTTCGCCGGTTGACTCTAAAAAAGAAGAACTGAGCTGGGCAGTTAAGGCACTTAAAAAAGTGGCTGAAGAATCCTACGACTTCCAGGACACCATACAAAATAATTATAAAGGCAACTATTGGAAGCTGGCCGGACAGCTTGCAAAGAAGGGTACACCATCTTGGATTGTCTTCTGTTGCTGGCGGCTATATCAGCGCATTGAGGATTCATGTAAAGAGATCAACAATCTTCTCGGTTACCTACATACTCTCATTGACGACCCTAAGTACGAACTGGGCGACGGACTTGTATTTCGCCATTATGTTACCGCTCAGGACTACTATGAGTCGTTCTGGGAGGGGGTGCCCAATGAGTAAGAGTAGATTCTTCGATAAGAAACAGCTTGCCGAATATCTTGGCCTTAGTCTCCATACGATTGATTCATGGGTATCGCAAAGACGTGAGATTCCATATGTCAAAATGGGCAGGCGAGTATTATTCGATAATAACGATGTCGAACGATGGATCGAGCAGAATAAGGTACAGCCCACCGATTTCGGTGATCCGTGCTAATTCTTGTTGACTCTAATACATTGAACTCCGTAAATAAATTGAAGGTGTTGATATTATGGGATTATACAAAAAGAGCGGAACGTGGTATATAGATTACTACGTTCAGGGTCGGCGTAAACGTGAGGCGATTGGGCCAAATAAGAAGATGGCTCAATCGGTACTCGCCAAACGCAAGACCCAAGTGGCGGAGAAAAGCTTCCTTGATATTCAAAAGCGTCCCGAGTTGTTATTTGATTTACTTTGCGATCAGTATATGGAATATGCAAAGGCAAATAAGCGGTCTTGGGAGCGGGATTATCGAAGCATCAAGGTATTAAAGCGATGGTTTTCTGATAAGAAATTATTCGAGATTACTCCGCTATCGGTAGAGAAATTCAAAAGCGCACGAAACACGGAAGTCAGTGGGGCTTCCGTGAATCGCGAACTCGCTTGCATGAAGCACATGTTTACAAAAGCAATTGAATGGGATATGGCCGCGGTGAATCCCGTCAAACAGGTGAAGATGTTCAGAGAGAATCCGGGCAGGATTAGGTACTTGTCTAATGATGAAATCAAGCGACTTATTCATGCCTGTAATGATACTCTCCGTCCGATAGTGATTGTTGCCCTGCATACCGGCATGCGCAAGCAAGAAATATTGGATTTACGCTGGGAAAGTCTGGACATCGATCAGAAAATCATATATGTTTGCGGGACTAAAAGTGGCCATGACCGACAGATACCAATGTTGGAGCCAGTATTGTTTGCGATTAAGAGTATGCCGAAACGATCTGAGCACATATTCACGAGACCGGGGAGAGGTCGGGTAATTAATATTCGCAAGGCATTTGAATATGCAAAGAAGAGATCGAAGATTGATAACTTTACCTTTCACGATTTGAGACATACGTTCGCGTCTCATCTTGTGATGAATGGAACGGATTTACTTACTGTGAAGGAGCTACTCGGGCATCAGACGATTGAGATGACACTCAGATATTCACATCTCAGTCCAGAGCATAAAAGGCATGCAGTGGAGTCCTTGAAGTATTTTAATGGACACTATATGGACACCCAGAAGAAATCAATAAAGCAAACATCGACGTAACTTGTTGGTATACAACGAATGCCGGAGTGGTGGAATTGGTAGACACCAGGGACTTAAAATCCCTTGGGCCGTCAGGCCCGTGCCGGTTCAAGTCCGGCCTCCGGCATTTTGAATTCTTGGCTATCCTCGCAAAAAAGTATGTCAGTTCGAGATTATGGCTTTAGCGCATGTATTATCGACATATTTATCCAGAACGGGCGGAAGAAGCCGGCTCCATCACCGATATAGAATAAATATTTGCCGTCCGGTGTGACTTTGGGGCACAATTCACTTGCTTCAGTATTTATTCCGCCGCCTAATCGCTGTCCATCGGTCCAGGTCTCATCCTCGGTCTTAAAACTAATAAATAAATCACCTAGCCTGCGATCATTCAATATCGCATAAATAATGTAGCTTTCATCGGGGGCAATATATGGCAGTCCTCCGGGAATATTTTTGTTATTCTTTCCAAGAAGGGGTTGCTGTTCCAGGTGGCGGCCATTAGCATATTCGGCACAGCAAAGGTTTCCCCCGACACTGAAATATAAATTATCGTTGGCGGCGACGCCGAATTGCCAGTGCATGGAGTATTTGTTGACAACTGAGTCAACCGGTTTCGATTCCGACCATTCATCGCCCACTTTGTCGGCATACCACATGAACTCGCGACCTTGTTTGTCAGGAAATTTGACTCCCGGTGGGGCTTCAAATTGATGAAAATACAATCGGTTGCCGTCCGGTCTGAGTATACTTCCGCCACCGCGACAGGGCGCCATGATTTCAGACCAAACACCATCATCGTTCATTTCCATACAGGCGCCCGCCATTAAATCGGGCATTATTGCACCCCAGAGCATTTTTTTACCTTCGGGCGTGAAATATGGGGTGTCGTGGCTTTCGTTCTCGCGGACGAACAATTCGGGGGCAAATAAAACGGCGCTATCTCCCGGGGGATGTTGGCCAAGATATGGTCCGGCATAAGTTGTCGAGTTGTTTTCGGTAACAGTTTCTCCGCACGCCACCCCGAAGAAACTTAATATCCATATAAGCGTTAATATTGTGCCCCAAATCTGAAAGATATTCTTCATTGTATCACCCCATTAGTTTGTACATAAATTAATAAATACAAGACGACATTCAAGATGATATTGTGCAACTATTTATTATGATAAATTCCAATTCGATCATATGCCCCGTGCCGGTTCAAGTCCGGCCTCCGGCATTTGAATTCCGTTTTAATAAATCTATGGCATTCCTTTTTTAATTGCGCGTAGTTGGCTTATCCGATATTTTTATTCGGGTGGCAGTTTTCTGTGTGAGCCATCGCATAGCGGTTTGTTATTAGTTCGTTTACATCGGCACAGCGCTATTCTTTGTGTTTGCGTGACGGTGAATTCGTGGGGTGTAAATTCGGTGCCCTGATGAGACCCGTCACAAAACGGTTGATTTTTCGAACGACCGCAGGCGCACCACCAGTATTGCCCCGGTTCCAATTTCAGGATGGCGGGCGATCTATCGGCAATTTTGGGGTCATTCATAAAATTCCCTCCGCTGAATTTTGAGTTATGATAAAGTTCTCACATCTATGATACGAAAATTTTATATTCTTGTCTTTTATTGATTACGAATTCTACAGGGTTTTGGCTTGACTATAAATTAGGCACATCGTATCATTATGGGCTGATTGCCGAAAACGCTTATGAATATTAAGGAAGATAATCAACCATTAGCAAGTAAAGGGTATTTGCCCGCGGTCGCTCAAAAACATTTTGAAGAGGGAGAATATTCGCGGGCCGTTGATGTTTGTCTTCGACATATCGAAAATGAGCCAGCGTCTTTGTCGGCGCATTTAATAATGGCCCGTTCATTGTTTTTTGCCGGTGATTATGAGCGGTCACAAAATGAATTTCTAAAAACACTAAGACTGGATTCAAATAACTTAACGGCCCTGAAATTTCTCGGTGATATTTCTTTCGAGGAAGGGCATGAGGCGGCTGCGATAAGTTATTATCGCAAAGTTTTTGAATTGGCTCCCAATTGTCGGGGACTGTATTGCAGGATAAATAAGGTTGAAAAATCTCAAACCCACCGGCTCACGGTTAAACGAAAGAAAGAACATTTGACAAAAGGCGGTGACAGCATATTGGACCCGGCCTTTGTAACCGAAACGATTGGCGATATTTACAGGGAGCAGGGGTATTATAAGCTGGCCCGGGAAGTTTATCGGAGATTAATAACTGATGAAGATAATTCTCGTATTTCAAATAAACTGTCATCCGTAGAAAAAAAATTATCTAATAAAGGACATCTTGATGAAATCTCGCATTGATAGACTCAGAAAGAAATTAGCCGCGGATAATATTGATGCGGCCGTGATCATTATTTATGATTGTTCGGATACTACCGAGGTTCCGGGAGTGCGCTGGCTGTCCGGTTTTTCGGGCAGCACCGGATGTGTATTTGTGTCTCAAAAATCAGCCTATTTCATATCCGATTTTCGATATACTGAGCAGGCCGCTGATGAAGTTTCCGGCGCCAAAATTATTATTTCAAAAAAAGCGCTTATACCGTCATTAACTGATATTAATGCGACACAAAAGAAGAATCTAAAGGTCGCAATCGAGTCACACCGGTTGACTATTGATTTGAAAAATCAATTGATGAAGGCCATGCCTAAGGCGATATTTATAGAATATCCCAATATGCTGGAAGATTTGTGGATTATTAAGGATAAAACAGAGATTGCGCTATTGAAGAAAGCCGCCCAAATATCCGATCGGGCTTTCGAACGGATTCTGGGATTTTTGCGGCCCGGAATTTCGGAAAAAGAAGTTGCCGCTGAACTGGAATACCAGATGAAAGTTCTCGGAGCCGATAAAGAGGCGTTCCCCACGATCGTTGCCTCCGGTTACAGGTCTTCAATGCCTCACGGTACGGCATCGGCTAAGATTCTCGAAAAGGGCGATTTCATTACGTTTGATTTTGGCGCGCTGTATAACGGTTATGTGTCAGACACTACCCGGACCGTGGTTTTAGGCAAGGCAACCGCAAGACAGAAACGAATTTACGATACGGTTTTGAAAGCTCAATTGGCTGGCATAAAAAAGGCTAAAGCGGGTGTAAGCGGTAAAGCGGTTGACGCGGCCTGCCGTAATTATTTCAAGAAGAAAAAATTGGTTAAGTACTTTGGTCACGGTACCGGTCATGGCATAGGAATAGAGGTCCACAGCGGTCCCAGGCTATCAATGTTGAGTAAAGACATTTTAAAATCAAATATGGTCGTCACGATAGAACCGGGGCTGTATTTTCCGGGTTGGGGTGGCGTCAGGATTGAAGATGACGTCGTAATCCGCCCCGGCGGATGTACAATCCTGACAAAAGCTCCAAAAAATTTATTGGAAATTGGATAAATTTCTACTACCTTATTCAGATACAAAATTTTGAGGTAGAAAATGAAAGAAAAGACAATAAAGAAACTGATTCGGTTGGTCGAAGAATCAAATATAGACGTCCTTGAGGTCTCCAGCTGGTGGCGCAAAGTCCGGATAACACGGAAACTTAACGGTTCATCCATGTCAAACGGAGACACTCGGGTAGTGACGATAGCGGCGGCTCCGATCCCGGCTCCCGCTCCTGAAGCGGTTCCGGCGGCTGCAGCTCCCGCGGCGGATGAAGATAAGTTTGTCGCGATCAAATCGCCTATGGTCGGTACTTTTTACGAGGCCCCGGCTCCGGACGCGAAGCCGTATATGGAGCAAAATCAAAAGATTGAAAAGGGCCAGGTCGTTTGTATCGTCGAGGCGATGAAACTGATGAATGAGATCGAATCTGAAGTTTCCGGCCGCATCGCCAAGGTCTGTGTTGAAAACGCCAAACCGGTAGAGTTTGGTCAAACCTTATTCCTGGTCGATCCATCGGGGTAGGCCAAATCGACATATTAGGAGGATCAGATGAACCTGAAAAAGATGTTGATCGAAATGCAAAAGAGAAAATCGTCTGACCTTCACCTCCGAGTGGGAATTCGCCCCTACTTAAGAACCAATGGAAATTTAGAGCAAATAGAGGGCGATCCTATGACGGCCGAAAATATGCAGCAGGTAGTTTCCCAGATTTTATCCGAAGAACAGCAGAAAAAATTTTATAAGCGCAATGAGCTTGACCTGGCTTTGTCGGTCGCCAAGCTGGGCCGATTTCGTATAAACCTCTTCCGCCAGCGCGGTACCGTAGGTATAGCTATTCGTTCGGTTAATACTCGAATCCCCAGTTTTGAGGAACTATATATACCCGACACGATAAGAAAAATGGCTTATGATAACAGAGGCTTGATAATAATTACCGGCACAACCGGTTCTGGTAAATCAACTACTCTGGCGGCAATTATCGAAGAAATGAACGCTAATCGCCAGAGCAATATTATGACTATTGAAGACCCGATAGAATATATTTTCAGGGATAAAAAATCAATTATCGCTCAGCGCGAAGTGGGAGGAGACACCGAATCATTCGCGACCGCTTTGCGCCACGCCTTTCGTCAGGATCCCGATACTATCTTGATTGGTGAGATTCGTGATTTGGAAACGATGTCAATAGCCCTGACGGCGGCTGATACCGGTCACCTGGTTCTCACGACTTTGCATACTCTTAATACAATGGAAACAATTTCGCGAATTATCTCCTTTTTCCCGCCCCATCAGCATCAGCAAATTCGATTATTACTGGCAGGAACGCTTAAATCAATCATATGTCAGCGATTGTTGACTCGTCACGATATGCCCGGTCGTGTACCGGCTCTGGAAATTCTGATAAATACCGCCGCCGTCCGCGATTGTCTTATGGAACCGGAAAAATTCGGGAATATTCCCGATTTGATTGAGTCGGGAACCGGTCAGTACGGCATGCAGACTTTTGATCAATCGATTATGAAACTCTATAAGCAGGGCCTGATCAGTTACGAGGTTGCCATGAACGCCGCGACCAACCCGGATGATTTTGATATGAGAGTCAAGGGGATCGTGGGTGCCTCCGACAGATGGGATGAACACAAATCGGATTCTGAAGTAAGTAAGGAAGGATTCAGGAAATAATTTCGGTTGAAAAAGCTACCAAGGCCGCCACTTGCGGGCGGCCTTTTTTTTGCTCAAAGTTATTTTGTTTTGTTGAAATGCGACCGGGGATTGGTTATTATACCTAACCTAAATGGAAGGAAGATAATTGTTCAAAAAAATACTCGTTGCAAACAGGGGCGAAATTGCGCTCAGGATAATTCGAGCCTGTCGACACCTGGGAATCAAGACGGTGGCAGTATATTCGGAGGCTGACGCCGATTCTCTGCATGTGCGATTTGCCGACGAAGATGTTTGTATCGGGCCTCCGCTGGCCCTTGAATCTTATCTGGATCCCAAACGGATAATTGCCGCGGCCGAAGTAACCAACGCCGAAGCCATCCATCCGGGCTACGGGTTTTTAGCCGAAAATGCCGAGTTCGCCGAGATTTGCGAAGAATGCGAAATCACTTTTATCGGACCGAGCGGGCAGATGATTCGTCAGATGGGGGCCAAGGCCAAAGCCAAAGAATTGATGCAGAAGGCCGGGGTATCGACGATTCCCGGTTCCGATGGCTTGGTACAGACTATTGACGAAGCGGCTCGTATCGCCGCTCAGAGCGGTTATCCGGTATTGATTAAGGCCTCCGCCGGAGGCGGCGGCCGCGGGATGAGAATCGCCGCGGCTCCGGAAGAATTGGAAACGGCCTTTAATATGGCGCGAGCCGAGGCTGAATCGGCTTTTCATGATGGGGCTTTATATATTGAAAAAGTGGTTTTAGAATCCCATCATGTCGAAGTGCAGCTCCTTGGCGATAATTACGGCAATATCATTCATCTCGGGGAACGCGATTGTTCGGTCCAACGGCGGCATCAAAAGTTGCTGGAAGAATCGCCATCGCCGATTGTCGATGACGACCTGCGTCGCCGATTGGGTGAGGCCGCGATTAAAGGCGCCGCCGCGGTCGGATATCGAGGCGCCGGGACGATTGAGTTTCTGGTCGATAACGACGGTCAATTTTACTTCATGGAAATGAATACGCGCATTCAGGTAGAACACCCCGTGACCGAGGAATTGACCGGGATTGATATTGTTGCCGAACAGATAAAAATCGCCGCGGGGGAGAAGCTGGGGTTACGTCAGGAAGACGTCAATTTTCGGGGCCATGTCATCGAGTGCCGGATAAACGCCGAAGATGCCCACAATAGTTTTCGACCGGCTCCGGGTAAAATTACCACATTTCATCAACCGGGGGGACATGGCGTTCGAGTGGATACTCATGCCTACGGACAGTATGTTATTCCCCCGTTTTATGATTCCATGATCGGCAAGCTGATTGTCAAGGGTAATGACCGCCGGCATGCTATCATGAAAACACTAACCGCGTTAGATGAATTCATCGTGGAAGGAGTGCCGACCACGATTGATTTTCATAAATTAATTTTAACACAATCCGATTTCGCGTCCGGGAATTTTGACACCTCGTTTATCGAAAAACACTTAAGCGAGGAAGCCGGATTACAAAAGAGGGATAAAGCAAAGCAGAATGCCTGAGGATTTTATTTGGAGGTTATGTGAATATTCCTGAAGAATTGAAGTATACAAAAGAACATGAATGGGTCCGTCTTAACGGTGATGTAGCCGAAATCGGAATTACTGATTTTGCCCAGGGAGAATTGGGCGATATAGTTTTTGTCGAACTTCCGGAAATTGGGAGTGAAGTAAAGCAAAAGGAACCGTTCGGGACCATTGAAGCCGTAAAGGCGGTTTCCGAAATGTTTTCTCCCGTCAACGGTACGGTGGACGCCGTCAATGATTTGATTGAAGAAGACGCCGGAATTATAAATAACGATCCGTACGGTCAGGGCTGGATGATAAAAGTCAAAATTTCAAATCCTGATGAAATTGACAGTCTTCTCGATGCGGATCAATACAAAGAATTGATTACGGAATAAACGACGGATGGTATACATACCCAATAGCCCTGAAGATATAAAAGCTATGCTTGAGTGGATCGGGGTTTCCAAAACTGACGATTTATTCGACCCGATTCCGGAGAATTTGCGCCTGAAAAAACCACTCAATTTGCCGTCGGCGCTTAGCGAACCGGAGCTTGTCCGTTTCCTGGAAGAGCTGGCGGGACAAAATAACACCTGCAAGACCAATTTTATCGGGGGAGGAATATATAATCATTTCACCCCGTCGGTAGTCTGGTCGCTGGCGATGCGCCCGGAATTTGTAACCGCTTATACACCATATCAGGCCGAAGTCGCTCAGGGGACGCTTCAGATTATTTATGAGTTCCAGACCCATATATGCCGCCTAACCGGTTTGGATGTCGCCAACGCCTCGCTCTATGATGGAGCGACGGCCGTAACCGAAGCGGCTCTTCTGGCCATCAATCACACCCGACGAAATAAAATCGTAATATCTGAAACGGTCAATCCATTATATCGAGATGTCCTGAAAACATCAATTCAGGGGGTAGATTTGCAAATAATCACCGTTCCCCGCGCTAACGGTTCGACCGATTACGGCAAATTAAACGGATTATTAGATGATCAGTGCGCCTGTTTAATTTTGGGTCAGCCGAATTTTTTCGGATATCTTGAGGATATTGAACAAGGTGAGCGGGCTATACATGATGCCGGCGGATTATTCATC
Source organism: Candidatus Zixiibacteriota bacterium (assembly GCA_036480375.1). Taxonomy (NCBI): domain Bacteria; kingdom Pseudomonadati; phylum Candidatus Zixiibacteriota; species Candidatus Zixiibacteriota bacterium. Next base: position 63,105 of record JAZGGI010000012.1, on the reverse strand, counting down.
AATGTTTTCGATCCGATTTCTCTCGGTATATTGAAAACCCCGGCCGAGTATAACGCCGACATCGCTGTGGGCGAAGGGCAATCGCTGGGAATCCCTCAAAATTTCGGCGGGCCTCTTCTGGGATTATTTGCCTGCCGCAAAAAATTCGTTCGAAAGATTCCGGGGAGACTGGCCGCTCGGACAACGGATGTTGACGGAAAACCCGGATTCGTCCTGACTCTCCAAACGAGAGAACAGCATATCCGGCGGGATAAGGCGACTTCCAATATTTGTACCAATGAAGCCTTATGCGCTACGGCCGCGACGTTTTATATGTCCTTGATGGGTAAACACGGCATACCGCGCCTTGCCCAAATATCTACCGAGCGGGCTCATTATCTGGCCGATAAAATATCTCAGCTTGAGGGATATCGGGTTTGGGATGAAAGACCGTTTTTCAAGGAATTCGTCGTGGAAACGAATACCGCGGCCGTACAAATACTTGAATTCGCTAAAGCAAAGGGTTTTGGAGCAGGAATCGATCTAGGCCGCTTTTATTCAGAAATGAACAACCACTTGCTTTTGGCTGTTACAGAAATGAATAGCTTTGACGACTGCGACGCTTTAGTTGAAGTATTATCGCAAATAAATAGTAAGGAGAATTCTGCGCAGACTGCAGTAAGCGATGGGTTTCGAAAATAACGAAATAAACGGTGAACTCTCTGAGGAAATCGGGCAAAGGACTCATTGGGTAGTAGTGGCTGAAGCGCCCGATCGCACGACCGCTGAATTTGCCGTAAATGGTTTGAAGTCTTATGATATACCCGCCGTATTGGACACCAAACCGGGTGTATTAGGTTCGGCCGGCCTGAAATTGAGATCGTTTTATACTGGCAAGATAGAGACATTTAAGATTATGGTTCCGGGCGAACATGAAACCGAGGCTTTGGAACTGGTGAAGATGTTTATTGATAGCAAACCGGATAAATCTGAGGGGGATGAGGGGTAATCTTATGCCGTTTTGTCCTAAATGTAAATATGAATACGAATGGGGAATCGGCGAGTGTGCCGATTGTGGTACTAAATTGGTTGATTCTTTACCCGGTGATGATGAGAAAGATGAGGCCGTGTATGATAATTGGATTCCCCTTGTTAGATTACTAAGCGATCAACTCACCCAGTTAGTAATGGGGAGTTTTAAGGCAAAAAACATCCCCGCGGTAATGATTTCGGGAGCAGGACATTTCGGCGCCACCGGTCAAATGGGTATATCTTCCTATCGTCCGGTTGGGGGAGGATTTACTATTTTAGTTCCCGATGAATTCGCTGAAGATGCTATGCAAGAGGGCGAAGTAATTCTGGGTGAAGATTGGAAAAAAGCAAGATTAATTGACATAAACTAAACAAAGTGAGGACAACATGAAGAAAACTTTTTGGGCTGCGCTTCTGGTGTTTTTCGCGTTTGCCGGAATGAGCGCCGCCAGCGAGGTTACTTTCGTCGATTCTTACGATACCGCTCTCAAAACGGCCACTGAACAAGGAAAGAAAGTTTTAATATCTTTCTGGCGAATTGACTGACCATGGTGCCATGTACTCGATACCGTGACGTATCGAAACGATGAAGTTATTGAATTGGTGAATTCCAGGCTGGTTGCCGTTAAGATAAACGGCTGGGAAGATACAACTCTGTCAAATCACTACGGAATCAACGGCTATCCGAGCGAGATTATCGCCAATGCCGATGGGACCGAGATTGATCGGATCTGGGGATACGCTCCTCCCGAAGATTTCATTCAGGCTGTCAATGATTATTTGATGGACAAGAACACATTGGCTGATTATTTGCGCCAGAAAGAAACCGCGCCGACCATGAAATTATATAATATGATCGCGGAGAAATATACAGGTCGCAGCGCTTATAGCGACGCCGAAACCTTTTACCGCAAGATATTGCAAAGCGACCCGACTAACAAAGAAGGTTATTCCGACAGCGCTCTATATAATATGGGGAAAATGAAAAGACGCGCCAAACAATACGCGGCGGCTGAAGAAGCGTTTCAGAGATTGCAGACCACATACCCTGAGTCTGATATGGTAGATGATGCCGTATTTTCTATCGCGACAACAAAATCGCGGGCAGAAAAATACGATGAGGCTATCGCCGCATTTAAGGCTTTTATTAATGATTACCCCGACTCGGATTTAATTCAAGACGCCGAGGTTTATATTCCGTATAGCCTGAAGAAAAAAGGCGATAACGATGAAGCTCTGCGCCTGTTCAAGGAATTTTTGGAAAAATATCCTGATTCCGAAGATACCAATTGGGTTAAACGACAAATAAAAGAAATAGAAAACCCGCCGGAGGAAACCGAAGGCGGCTGATCCTATCAATATGAACGACGAAATTTTAATTTATGAAAAATCCCGATCGGGTAGATCGGGATTTTCCCTGCCGGAATTGAAATCGGGAGAGGATACGGTAAATCAGTTGATACCCGAGAAATTCCGCCGTCAGGACGCGCCGACGTTACCTGAAATATCGGAACCGGAATTGGTCCGGCACTATTTAGAACTATCCACCCGCAATCATCACATTGACAAAGGATTTTATCCCCTGGGTTCATGCACGATGAAATATAATCCGAAAGTCAATGACGCTATTGCCGGACTTCATGGCTTTGCCAAATTGCATCCGTTGACACCGATTGACGAATGCCAAGGAGCCTTGCGGTTGATGTATGAGCTGGCTGAAATGCTGGCGACGATTACCGGATTTAATCAGGCTACGCTTCAACCTGTGGCCGGGGCTCATTGTGAATTGATGGGATTGCTATTGATTCGGGCGGCGATGAAAAAGCGGGGAGACGTCAGGAAGAAAATTCTGATTCCCGATTCGGCTCACGGAACCAATCCGGCTTCGGTGATTTTATCCGGATATCTGGTATGTCAGTTTACCTCGTCGGATAAGGGTACCATCTCCGCCGATCATATCGCCGAGGTTATGGATGAGGAAACGGCGGGGGTAATGATTACCAATCCCAATACGCTGGGATTGTTCGAAATGGAAATTGAGAAAATCGCCAAAATCGTTCATGATGCCGGCGGGTTGCTTTACATGGATGGGGCAAATCTAAACGCTCTGTTGGGTCAAGCACGCCCGGCCGATATGGGATTTGATATAGTGCATTACAATCTGCATAAGACTTTTTCGACTCCTCACGGCGGCGGCGGTCCCGGAGCGGGGGCGTTGGCTGTTACCGATGAATTGATACCGTTTTTACCCAAACCGGTCGTGGCCGAAAAAGATGGTAAATATTTCTTTGATTACGATCGCCCTGAAAGCATCGGGAGGATGCATTCGTTCTACGGTAATTTCGCCAATATGGTTCGGGCATATACTTATTTAAGGCATCTCGGACCCAACGGAGTGAAACGCGTCTCGGAAAACGCGGTTCTCAACGCTAATTATCTCAAGGAACGGTTGAAAGAGGCTTTTGAAGTACCGTTTAACGGTATTTGTCAGCACGAATTCGTTTTGTCCGGAAACAAACAGAAAAAGCGAGGCGTACGGACCGGGGATATCGCCAAGCGGCTCCTCGATTTTGGTATTCATGCGCCGACGATTTATTTTCCTCTAATCGTTCCCGAAGCGATTATGATTGAACCAACCGAAACGGAATCCAAAGAAACGTTGGATTATTTCGCGGATGTGATGCTTCAAATCGACAAAGAGATTGATAGTAATCCGGATATCGTAAGAGAGGCTCCCTATGAGACACCGGTCAGGCGGCTTGATGAGGTTAAGGCGACCAAAACGCTGGATATTTGCTATACCGAATGAAGATAATATGCCATTGGATGAATCCGATGTTGCCAATGGCAGCGTCGGTTTTTTATTGTCATGATTAAATTCGATAACGTTACATTCTCTTATGGCGAAAATTCCCGACCGGTCTTAAGTAATTTTAGTCTATTGATTAATTCCGGTGAGCAAATCGCTATCATGGGGGGGAACGGTTCAGGAAAGACCACCCTGGGAATGTTATTGTGCGGAATTCTGAAACCTCAATGCGGGACAATTTCCATAGATGATAATTCGGGAAACGGGAATCATCCCGGGTTTGGATTTTTGTTTCAGGATCCCGATAACGCGTTAGTGGCCACGACGGTTGAAAGAGAAGTCGCCTTTTCATTGGAAAATCGGAATTATCCCCTGCCGGTCATGGAAAAGATTGTCAATAGGACTATTAAAGATTTCGATCTTGATAATTTACGCGAACGCCTAGTCTGGAATTTGTCGGGCGGAGAAAAGCAAAGATTATCGCTGGCCGGGGTTTTGGCTGCCGGTCCTCAAATACTGTTTTTAGATGAGCCGGCCTCATATCTCGATTACAGGGGGGCCCGAAAATTAGATGAGATTTTGGATGAGATAAGTGGGAAAAATGAAAAAATTACGGTCATTCGAATAACTCAGTATCCAACCGTAGCCGATAAATATCCACGAGTCGTTATAATCGAAAATGGCGAAGTCACAAAAGATGATTGTCCCGATAAAGTGTTTTCAGACCCGGATATGTTACGGCGTGCCGGATTAAGACCGCCCATGAAATATCTCAAACCCCGGGATGATATTCAGGCTGTGAAAAAATCGGAGAACAATATTCCTTGCGTAGATATTGATAATGTATCGTTTTCCTATGATTCAGGTAATTCGGACGTGCTGAATAATTTGACCCTGACTATTAATCGGGGCGAAGTTATTGGCCTGGCGGGCGAATCAGGATCGGGCAAATCAACTCTGGCTCAACTATTGTGCGGTATTTATGGGCACAAAAAAGGAAAAATAACTTTCCGGAATAAAAAAGGCCGGGCCGTTATGAGCTTTCAGCAGCCGGAACGCCAGTTTTTTCTCGATACCGTGTATGATGAAGTCGCATATGGCATTAAAGATAACATTGAAAGTATTGCTTTATTAAATGAGCGAGTCGAAGATAGCCTTAAACTGGCCGGGCTTAAATTTGATTTATTCAGGAATAGGGATCCGCATACACTCTCGGGCGGTGAAGCCAGGCGCCTGGCCTTTGCCATTGTCCTGGCTTTGGAATACGACATGATAATATTCGATGAGCCGACCTGCGGGTTGGATGAAAATAGCATACGTAATTTTTCAAGGATGGTGAAAAAGTTAAAATCGGATAATAAGGCGATTATAATTATTTCACATAACGGAGATGTTATTGGTGAATTGGCCGACAGGATTGCGCTTCTGGATAACGGGAAAATCGAATATTGCGGGGATGCTCTGGAGTTTTTCAAATTTTCAAAATATAAAGAAGTGCTTTCACCTCCTGAGGTAATTTCTTATCAGAATAACAATTATGGTAGCGTATTGACTTCGGACGCGACGGCTATTTTTAACCTTGACCGATTTAGTGCTTGACAGCCGCGATTTGCTGAATATTTTAGGTGCAACCTTTTAAGGTGGTCCGGTGAGGCCATAAAGGACATTGAATTTGAAGCATCATAGTCTTAAAATAAATTATCGGGAGAGAATAAGGCCCGATATTTTTTTATCTGAGAGGTAGTCTTGAAAAATAAGAAAAAGAGAGAAATCCTCGACAAGAGCAAAATTTCGCGGGCGGTTACTCGCATAGCGCATGAGATTCTGGAGAGAAATTCCGGAGCGGAATCGCTGGTCATAGTCGGTATCCTGACCCGGGGAGCGATCCTGGCCAAGCGATTGGCGGCTATTATTAAGGACATCGAAGGAGTGGACCTTCCGGTCGGATTAATGGATATAAGCCTTTATCGGGATGATGTAAATTCCAATCCGGATCAACCTATTGTGCGCACGACGGAGATATTATTTGATATCAGCGATAAGAATTTAATCTTAGTCGATGATGTGCTATTTACGGGTCGGACTATTCGAGCGGCGTTGTCACAATTGGTAGAATTTGGCCGTTCACGGACAATTCAATTGGCCGTTTTGGTTGATCGCGGTCATCGTCAATTACCGATCCGCGCCGATTATGTCGGAAAAAATATTCCCACCAATTTCGATGATAATGTGAGAGTATATTTTCAGGATAGCGACGATATTGACGAAGTCGTTTTATACCCGGCCGGGGAAAAGAATTCGGAACCAGAAGGAGGGGACGGCAAATGAAATTATCATCACGACATTTATTGCAGCTTGAGGGTGTTCCCAAAAAGGATTTGGAATTGATTTTGGACTCGGCTGTAAGCTTTCGGGAAATCCTCGATCGACCGATTAAAAAGGTTCCACCGTTGCGGGGCAAAACAGTCGTCAATGTATTTTATGAGCCTTCAACAAGAACGAGAATATCATTTGATTTGGCCGAAAAGCGCCTCTCGGCCGATACCATTAGTTTTTCGGCATCGGCCTCGTCGGTAAAAAAGGGGGAGTCTCTCAAGGATACGGTAAGAAATATTGAGGCGATGAAGATTGATATGGTAGTTGTTCGTCACCGCTCGCCGGGAGTGCCGTATTATCTGACTCAATGCCTTGACGCCAATATCATAAACGCCGGAGACGGGACGCACGAGCACCCCACGCAGGGATTACTCGATATATTTACCATTCGCCAAAAATATAAAAGGATTAAAGGACTTCGAGTATTATTGGTTGGAGATATCAAACATTCCCGGGTAGCCCGGTCGAATATCTGGGGGCTGAAAACACTGGGCGCCTCGGTGGCGATCTGCGGACCGACAACGCTTTTGCCATACGAGGCGGAGCGATTCGGGATTGATATCTATACCGACATTAATGAAGCCATGGAAGGCGTGGACGTCGTTAATATTCTCCGCATTCAACTTGAACGGCAAAAGGCCGGACTGTTTCCATCTCAGCGTGAATATACTAATTTATTTGGCATCTCGCGTGAGAGGTTGAAACGCTTAAATAAAAATTTCACGATAATGCATCCCGGCCCGATGAATCGAGGCGTTGAGATTACCAACGATGTTGCCGATGGTCCCGCGTCGGTAATCCTTGACCAGGTTACCAATGGACAGGCGGTGCGGATGGCGGTATTGTATTTATTATCCGGCGTGGACGAGCGTGATTCTTCGGAAGACTCTGAATAGAAAAGGGTACAAGATGAAATTCGACTTATTAATAATAAATGGAAAACTGATTGACCCTGCTTTTGGATTTTCAAAAAAAGGTGATATTGGTATCAAAGATGGAAAGATCGAGAAAATTTATGCTCCGGGAAAGCTGACCCCAAAAGTCATTTCCACTTTTCCGAAAGAATCCATTCTCGACGCCAATGGTGCGGTGGTGACTCCCGGGCTTGTTGATATTCATGTTCATCTTCGTGAACCGGGCCGAGAAGATGAGGAAACGGTTGTCTCCGGATGTGAATCCGCGGCGGCCGGAGGATTTACCTCGCTTTGCTGCATGCCCAATACACAACCGGCTATTGATAATCAGGAAACGGTCAAGTTCGTAACTTCTCTGGCCGAGAATGCCGATTGCCGTGTTTACTGTATCGGGGCTATTACAAAAAACCGCGAAGGCAAGGAGCTTTCGGAAATCGGCGATCTGGTCAAAGCGGGTATTGTGGCGATTTCTGATGACGGCGATTATGTCCAGAATCCGGATTTGATGAGGCGTGCGCTGGAATATGCCCGCATGTTTGACCTTCCTGTTATAACACATGCCGAGGACGAATTTTTGGCCGCAGGCGGTGTAATGAATGAGTCATTTCAGTCGACCAAACTGGGTATGCCGGGAACTCCTGCCGTAGCCGAAGAGATTGCCGTTATTCGCGATATAAAGCTGGCCGGGTTGACCGATAGCCGGTTGCATGTAGCCCACGTTTCAACCGTTGGCGGAGTTGAGGCAATTCGCCGGGGTAAGGCGGAAGGCGTCAAAGTGACCGCCGAAGCGGCTCCGCATCACTTTACTCTAACCGATGATTTGATAGCTGAACGGTTTGATACTAATTTGCGTGTAAATCCTCCTCTGAGGACGGAAGCTGACCGGCAGGCAATTATTGAGGGTCTGATAGACGGCACCATTGATTGTATCGCGACCGACCATGCTCCGCACACCGAAGAAGAAAAGGATACCGTCTTTGATGAAGCGCCCCCGGGTATTATCGGTCTGGAAACATCGTTGGGACTGGCGATTACGGAATTAGTTGGCAAAGGTTATCTTTCGCTTCCCGATATGCTGGCCAAAATGAGCGCCAATCCGGCGCATATCATGGGCTTGACCTCAAATAAGCTGCAGGAGGGCGAAATCGCCGATTTAACAATATTTAATCCGGATGCTGCCTGGATTGTAAAAGAAAAGAAGTTCAAATCAAAATGCAAAAATTCTCCGTTTGTCGAGAGAAAGCTCAAAGGAAAAATCCTCGTGACTATAATGAACGGACGCGTAACCTTTAGGGCCAAATAACGTATTGGATATAGAATTATGGATAAAACAAGACCTTTTAGATTATTGGCATTTATGACTTATGTGCCCATGCCTCTTTTGGGCATTATGATAATCTTTGGTTTTATGGGCAAGGTAATGGAAATCGGCTGGTTGGAATCAGCCCCGGACGTACTTCTGATTCCAACACTTTTGGCTTATTATATATCCCTGATTTTCGGGGCGATATACGGTTATCTAAAAAATGAAAATAAAGTATATCAACCGGCTCTGGCTGGAGTCGGGGCCTGGATTATTGGGATGATATTCAGTGCTTTTTTATCTCTGTCCGATAGTGTTATGATCGTGATAAATTCGCTATTTGTCGTCGTTTTTCTGGCTATGCATATTCTGCAATACATGGCAACCCGAAAATGGGAAAATAGAATTTTATCGTCAAAAAATTAGCACTTGATTTTTCCTGAAAAGGCTGGATAAGGATTTTTGAGTCCAGTCTTTATTACTTAAGTATGTCCGAATTTAAATGTCATTTTGATTGGTATCCTGAAGGAGCTTTAAGGGCAGCGGACCGAGGAGATATTGTCATTATTGTCGATGTCTTGAGTTTTTCGACATCGGTAGCCTATGCCGTAAGTAACAGAGCGATTATTATTCCATGTTCTCATCCGAATATGGCGGAAGAGATAGCCTTCCGTGAAAAAGCTGTAATTTCTGTTTCGCGTCCGGATGTGTCATCTAAAGGAAAGTACTCTCTCTCACCTGCGACTTTCCTGGATATCAAAGCCGGTGAAAGAGTAATACTGGTTTCTCCCAATGGAGCCAGATGCTGCCTGAATTCAAATGGGGCGTATAAAGTAATCATTGGAGGACTTGTAAACGCTCAGGCGATTGCGGATTATGTTGCCGAATTTATGAAAATATTCGAAAAATCCGTAACGGTGATTGCTTGCGGAGAGCGTGAATATGGAAGTTATGACGGCATTCTTAGACGGGCCGAGGAAGATTATTTGGGGGCGGGAGCCATTATATCACAGTTGCAATGCGGAAAAACTAATGAAGCCTTACTTTGTGAAAATTGTTTTATAGAGCGTCAGAAAGATTTTAAAACCGAAATATCTAATTGTCAAAGCGGAATTGAATTGAGGGAATTGGGATATAATAAAGATATTAAGTTGGCGATTGAGTTAAATTGTCTGAAAGTTGTTCCGGTTTATGAAAATGGAATTATTATTTCAAATGATTAGCGGGCTTAACAATTGACGATTTTGATATATCTGGCACCTTTTTATCGGGATCTATAGACTTTTCCAGCCAATCTAAACCCGCCTTTTCCCAGTTTGGATTCGCAGAGGCGTCAATATATCGTTCCCATTGATAAATTCCGGTTTCATGAGCAATCTGCTTAAACTGCATGGTTAAAACCGGATTGTCGAGAATGACAATCGATCTTTGCATACCGTGAGCTTTATATAGTTTCTGCCCTTCGCTGATACTCATTCTGGGACCCTCGGAAACCGGAATTAATCTGCGCATATCCACAAAGACACAGAATTCACCGTCCTGCTCCGAAAATATTTCCCGTGATTCGTTAAGCCAGCTTTGCATCTCATCATCGGTGACTTTGCCGGAAAGAGTTAACCGGTACCCGTAATATGTCTTTTCGAGGGAATAAATTGCAAAAATCTCCTTTCTATCCTTTCGTATTATATCGGTATAAGTTCAATATTTTTTATGTTCTAATCGAAAAATCAAAGGGTCTTAATTAAGCGATTGCCGTATAAGCTATAAGCTCATTATGGAAAATAAAAAGAGGATTATTGAAGCAATTGATATTGGATATTTTTTGCCTGGATTTTTATATTCATTCTTTATTTGAAAGGCTATATATTGCCTGCGAACAATAAAGTTAGTACATTTACCGTTTTAAGGTTATGGGCAAATAGAAATAGTTAATATTAATTACAGGTTCGGCTTAATTTGACGAAAGGTTTTATAAAGATAATTTGGGGCAATAGGATATGGAAATGACGACGATGGGGAAAAATCCATACGTGTCGATAATAATTCCCGCTTTCAACGAAGAAGGCAATATTGAGGAATTATGCCGCCAGTTTGCACTAATGGGCGAAAGGGCACGATTTTCGTTTGAAGTGATTATTATCGATGACGGCTCGACCGATACAACCCCTCAGGTTTTGGCGCAAATGTCTCAAACCCATAAATTCCTCCGTACGGCCTCGCATGGAAACAACCGCGGATTGACTCAGGCCTTGCAGACAGGATTTTCAATGGCCCGAGGAGATATCTTTGTTTTTTATCCGGCGGATTTGCAATATAAGCCTGAAAATATTCCCGAGATGATCGAAAAAATCGATGAAGGCAACGATCTCGTGACGGGGTGGAAACAGGGTAAATACAGCAAACGATTGGTATCCCGAGTTTTTAATAGCCTATCAAGAAAATTATTCGGACTTAAAGTGCATGATTTGAATTCTGTCAAGGCCTTCCGTCGGAATATCGTCGAAGATATTTTCCTGCGCAAAGACTGGCATAGGTATCTGGTTGCCCTCGCCGTTGAGCAGGGGTATCGCGTTGATGAAGTGAAAATACCTCTTTATGACCGTCATAGCGGGTCATCCAAATTTTCCGGTTTGGGGCGAATCCCGATTGGGATTCTCGATATGCTGGCCGTTAAATCACAATTGACCTTACTTCGAAAACCATTGCTGTTTTTTGGATTTATCGGCGGTCTTCTTATTAGTCTCGGCTTATTGGTTGGACTGGGCGCCATATATTTGAGATTCGTTTATGATATCGGACTTCGACCTTTGTTATATCTTGTAATCTTACTGATGGTGCTGGGGGCTTTATCATTTATTCTCGGATTATTGGCCGAAGGGCTGGCCTCAATCAAAGATGAATTGTCGGGAGTCAGGCAGTCCGTGAGACGCCTGGAAAATAAACTCGGGAATAACAATAAGGATAATAGCGGCCATTGAAAGTCGTCGTAATTACCCATAATTATATCCGCCGACAGGGAGATTTGACCGCCCTGTATCTCCACCGATTATCGTCAGGATTAATTTCAAAAGGGATCGAAATCACGGTAGTATGTCCCCACGCCTCAGGGCTTCTTAAAGAAGATACTATCGATGGCGTACGTATTAAACGGTTCACTTATCCGTTTTCCGGTAAAAGGCCGCTGGCTTATACCGGAAATATGCATGAGATTGTATCCCGATCTTTATTCGCCAAATTGATATTTGTCGGTTTATTGTATTCGATGTATCGCTTTGGACTGCAGGTTTGTCTTGATGAAAAACCAGATCTAATCTGGGCTAATTGGTGGATCCCGCCGGGATTGGCAGCCTCGAAAATAGCATCAAAGCTAAACCTTCCGCTGATTATTTCATCTCACGGTACGGATATTGCACTGCTTGATAAGCCTGGAATTACTCAAAGATTATCAAGATACGTTTACAACCGAACTCAACGAGCAACGGTTGTATCAAATTTCCTCAAAAATAAATTAATTAATAGCTTGCCTGTATTTTCTAAAGAGAAAGTTGAAGTGATTCCAATGCCGGTCGGGATGGAAACATTTCTCAGGAAACCTTTTAATGACGAGGGCGTTCCGGTCTTTTTGTCCGTCGCTCGTTACACAAAACAGAAGCATTTGGATAGCGTCATCGAAGCGGCCGACATACTTAATAAAGCGGGCTTCGAATTCAAAATTGATATGGTTGGCGAAGGACCTCTTGAAGGGGAATTGAAGAATTTAATAACCGAAAAAAATCTTGAGAATAGAATAAAGTTGGGACCGTTGGTGGCCCAGCAAAAACTGGCGAAATTATATCAGGAGTGCGATGCGGTTTTGCTCGTCAGCGAAAATGAGGGATTTGGATTGGTTCTTGTTGAAGCCGGTCTTACCGGACGGCCCACAATTGGAGCCAATTCCGGAGGAATTGTCGATTTTATTAAGCATAACAGGAACGGATTATTAATAGAAGTCGGTGACCATAAGGCTTTGGCCGAAGGCATGAAGTCGATAATTACCGATAGGCAATTGCGAAACCGGCTGGGAGAAGGCGCATATCAAACGGCCCGGGACAAATTCGCGACTCCGGATCTCGTCGATAAAATGTATAATCTCTTTGAATCGACAGTAAATTATTGGAAACGGAAATAAATATTGTGAATCAGGCAGTTAAAAAATTTCTATGGAGGCTTTTACAGGTTATTATAATCGGCCTGGTTTTTTATTTTCTGGGAAAACAGATTTATGCCAACTGGGATCGGGTGTCCGAATTTCAATGGGAGATTAATTATTTCTGGCTGATATGTTCTTTTATTTCAATAATCGCAACTTTTTTTGCGTTTTCCTGTGTTTGGAAAATATTTGTTGGAACACTTGGTAGAGATATTAGGTACCTTGCGGCTTTTAAGATAGCATACTTGTCTAATTTAGGAAGATATATACCCGGTAAAATTTGGCAAATGTTCGGAACGATTTATCTGGCAAAAAAGGAAGGTATAACTGAGGAAGAAGCAATTACCGTATTTGCCCTTTCACAGGTATTCGCGATTCCTTCATGTTTCCTGTCTGGAATTTTGTTTCTCGGAGTATATCCGCAAATTTACAATAAATATTCTTTTACATCGCTATTGACCAGTGGAATAATCGCCATAGGACTGGTGGTGTTCGCAATTTCTTTGGCGATTGTATTTTTTCCGAATCCGATTGAGAAAATTGTTAACCGATTACTCAAATTGTTAAAACGTCGTTCCATCAAACTGGGCATGAATAAATCGCTTGCGGCAACGATATATGGGGGTTATTTTTTGGCCTGGAGCATGTACGGCTTTTCGTTCTGGTTATTTCTAAAAGGAATAACGACGCAGGAAGCCTTATTATTCCCGATGGCGGGGATTTTTATTATTGCCTACCAGATCGGTTATTTGATGCTCTTTGCTCCCGGAGGTGTGGGGCCTCGCGAGGCAATGATGGAGATTATGCTGGCGCCATTTTTTGGGACGGGAGTGGCGGCCGCGATCGCAATCGCGGCCCGGTTGTGGTTAATTACCGCGGAGGCAATTTCGGCGCTTATTGCATTGACAATAAAATCATCGGAGAAGACAAATGGCAAAATCGAAAATAACTAATACCGGAAATCTGACATCCAATTCAATGTTCTTTAATATTTGTCTGTTCGCGGTTTTGCTAATTGCCGTAATTATCCTCTTTCACTCATTTGTATTTTCCGACAAGGGCCTCTGGGGATCGGATACGATTCAGGCCGGGATGTTTTTCCGAGGATTCTACGCCGATTATTACCAACAAACCGGATCGGTTCCGGTCTGGAATCCTTATCAGTTTTGTGGGATACCGTATATAGAATGTTTTCACGGTGATACCTTTTATTTTCCTTTCACTGCTCTGAAATTCTATATGAGTGTTTTTCGGGCCTGGGGCTGGAATCTTTTCATTCATGTATTTATTGCCGGGATAACAATGTTTTTCTGCGCTCGTGTTTTTCGAAGATCGCAAATGGCTTCTGCATTGGCGGCAGTATCTTATATGTTTGCCGCTTGTTTTATATCTCAGGTGGCTCCCGGACACGATGGCAAGATGTTCGTTACGGCTCTCTTTCCGTTGACGATAATGTTAATCGAGCTTGGGTTCTCCAAAAAACCGCTAATCTGCTTTTCTTGTTTAGGCCTCACTATCGGACTTATTATTCTGACTCCTCATCCGCAGATGGCTTATTATTCGCTTTGGGCATGCGCCTTTTATACGGCATATAAATTGGTCTTTTTATATATCGATACCAAATCTATTCCTCGGCTTATTAAGCCGACTTCGTTATTTGTCGGAGCTGTTGTAATCGGATTGGCAATATCTGCCATTCATTTTTATCCCGGCTATCAATATGTCAAAAAATACTCGCCTCGCAGTGATGAAAAGCGGGGAGAGGAATGGGCCCGGTCCTTTTCGATGCATCCTGAAGAAACGTTTTCGCTTATCGTACCTGAGTTTTGCGGAGTATCGGGGGAAGCGGGCAACAGCTATTGGGGGCGCAACGGCTTTAAGGACAATTCTGAATATACCGGAGTAATTCCTCTGATGCTGGCTATTGTGGCGGTAGCGCTAATCCGCAATCGCAAAACATGGTTTTTCGGCGGACTGGCAATATTCGCACTGATACATGCTCTGGCTGGCAATACCTGGTTTTTCTATTTATTCTATCATCTGATACCCAATATGAAATCGACTCGATCGTGGTCGATGATAATGTTCTTGTTTTCATTTTCAGCAGCCTTATTGGCCGCCTTTGCTTTAGATTTTATAATCGAGCAGGGTCAAAAATTGAAAGTCAAAGACAGGCGCCTGTTTGTATTGACGCTGTTTAGTATTCCGACTTTGACATTTTTGGGAGGCCTGATGTTTTCCGGGGCTCCCGAATCTGCCATCAATATATATAAATCGATTTTTTATAATGTGATACCTTCGCAGAATGCAATTGCATTGCGCAGTCATCTGGGAACCATTGCGGCCGGATTCTGGACGACGTTTTTGTTTACGACCATCGCCGCTGTATTTATTTGGCTCTATGCTCAGAAGAAAATAAAAGTCGTTCTGTTATGGGTTGTAGTTTTGGTAGCATTTATAGATGTTTATCGATTTGACAGGCAGTTCATAAAGACGTATGACCCGGCAACGATATTTGCAAAAAATCCAATTGTGGATTTCTTCAAATCGAAACCGGATAAGTTTAGAGTCTTAGATACTACCGGGCAGCGTTTTTTGCCAACCAATTATTTGCCGTATTACGGCGTGGAAGAAATGACATCGTATCATGGCAGTCAACCAAATTGGTTTCACAAATTGCTGGGCGGGACAGCCATGCGGAATATTTTCAATTTTAACCTGATGAATATGACCAATACCCGCTATCTATTGATTTCGCCGGCATCAGCAGTTAAAGGCAATCAACTTGAAAGGGTCGGATTTATTCCTGCATACCAATGGCAGAATTTTGAAATTTTTGAAAACCCATTTGCCAATAATCGGGCGCACCTGGTTCATAATTGGGTTGTTGAACCTGATACGGCGAGAATTGATAGTCTTGTTTTGATGCGATCATTCAATCCCAAATCGCAGGTCGCGCTTTTTGAAGACCCAGGAATATCACCGACTTTGGATACAACATCATTCTCTGCGGACAGGGTAGAGATTACCGAGTATAAAAATGATTATATATCCGTCACAGTATCGTCATCGGTCGATGGGATTTTAGTATTGGCGGATAACTGGTATCCGGCCTGGAAGGCGTTTGTTGACGGCAATGAAGTCGAAGTGATGATGGCCAACGCTGCCTTTCGGGGGGTAGTTCTATCGGCCGGTGAGCATACAGTAGAATTTATGTATATCTCCGAAGCTTATGCCACCGGTAAGATGCTGACTCTATTCGGATTGATTACCGCTTTGGCCGGGATTGCGGTAGGAGGCGTTATTACTCGAAATAAGAACATAATTGCGGAAGGACAGCAGGATGGATGATCGGGATAAACGGGCGCTGGTAATTTTCCCCACTTACAACGAGAAAGATAATATCGAAGAGATTGTATCTGCCACGCTTGATATGGATGATAGGATTCATATCCTGATTGTCGATGATAATTCCCCCGACGGTACCGGCCCGATTGCCGATAATCTGGTTTCGCAAAACGATCGGATAAATGTTGAGCATCGACCGGGGAAAGCCGGTTTGGGTAAGGCTTATCTGCACGGATTCAAATGGGCTATTGAGAATAAATATGATTACATCTTCGAGATGGATGCCGATTTTTCACACAGCCCGGAATTTCTGCCCGATTTTCTGGAGGCGATAAAAGATAATGATTTAGTATTGGGATCGCGTTACATCAGCGGCGTCAATGTTATCAACTGGCCGATGTCGCGGCTATTGTTATCGTATTTCGCGAATAAATATGCCGGATTTGTGACGGGTCTAAAAATTAAAGACGCGACCGGCGGTTTCAAATGTTTCCGCCGAGAAGTGCTCGAAGCGATTAATCTCGATGAGGTTAAATCGAATGGATATACATTTCAAATCGAAATGACGATGCGAGCGGCGATCAGGAAATTCAGAATCAAGGAAATCCCGATTATTTTCTATGAACGTCAGGCAGGCGCTTCCAAAATGTCTAAGAAAATTGTCCGTGAGGCAATCTGGATGGTCTGGTGGTTGCGCCTGGCCAGGATATTCGGGAAGCTGTAATTTAAATTGAGTATCCCGTGACAGACTCTCAAACTATTTCAATTATTATCGTCAATCATCGCGCCGATGATATCCTGGATGAATGTCTGAAGCATATCGCCGCTGGTGCCGGTAATCTCATTTTGGAAATTATCATAATTGATAATCCACCAATTTCATCACCCAAAGATTATTCGGGAATGTTTGATTTTAGGATTGCAAGAGTTTCAACTCAAAAAAACATCGGTTTTGCCACGGCCTGTAATCTTGGAGCGTCAAATTCATCGGGGGATTATTTACTCTTTTTGAATCCGGATTTATTAGTATCGGATAACACCATTGAAGCGTTATATCAAGCTTTGATTAAATACGCTGCCAACGGTATCGTTACAGGAAAGCTGATTGGACGGGATGGTGAATTTCAACCTTCATGCCGCCGATTTCCGACCTTGAAAAATGTTTTATTTTCCCGGGGATCGATTTTGCGGAAATTCTTAAATCCCGCGCAATCAATTTATACTTATCCCGACTCCGATGAAATTATGGAGATGGAAGCGGCGGCGGCGGCGCTGATGATGATTTCACGAGATGTTTTCGAAAAGCTGTCCGGTTTTGACGAATCATTCTTTATGTATTTTGAAGATACCGATCTTTGCTATCGTGTGTCTAAATTAGGCGGTAAAGTTCTATATGTGCCATGGGCATCCGGCAAACATTATTGGGGTTATTCTACAAAACGGTATCGTTTCCGGCGCATCTTTTGGCAACATCGTTCGGCACTTTTATATTTTTTTAAGCATTTCAGTAGATTTCGAACCGCAATAATTCTGTTTCCGATTCTTTCGATTAACTGCTTCTTGTCTTTATCCGTTGAATTATTTAGATTTCGCAGGTGAACTGGTTTGATCTGGCAAAAATTTTCGCCGTAGCGGCCGCCGTTACCGCGATTTTAGTTCCTGTAATCAGTCGTTTATGCTTCCGATTAGGCCTGCTTGATATGCCGGGACAGCACAAGCGGCACCGATTTCCAACTCCCAATCTGGGCGGTCTGGCGATATTTGTCGGATTTTGCGCGGCCGTCATCTATTCTAATATTCAATTTCATTTTTTGTCCGAAGAACTTTCCGGAATTTTGAACTATGTTGTTGCGGGAGGCGTCCTGATTTTTCTGATTGGGATTGTCGATGATATCAGCGGATTGTCGGCCCCGGTTAAATTGACGGGACAGGTTATCGCGGGATTAATCGTTTATCTTGGCGGACTCAAAATCTCAATACTCTTTATTCCTCTTTACGGGGCGATTGAATTGAACGGATGGGCTTTACCGGTAACCTTAATCTGGATAGTGGGCGTAACCAATTGCATAAACCTTATCGATGGACTTGACGGGCTTGCCGCCGGAGTTTCCGCTATTGCAGCCCTGGCAATTTTATTTATCGGCATCGTTTTTAGTTTATCGTCGGTTATGGTCTTTTCCATAGGTATTATGGGCTCCTGCCTGGCGTTTTTGTACTTTAATCATTACCCCGCGAAAATATTTATGGGTGACAGCGGTTCATTATTTCTGGGTTATCTCTTCGCAATCATATCGATAATATTTCCTATCAAGTCTTACACGACGGCGGCGGTATTTATTCCGTTAATTGCCCTGGCGGTTCCCATTATCGAGACCTTAATTTCATTTACCCGCCGGGTTGCCACCGGCAAAAGCTTTTACCGGGCTGATACTCGTCATTTATTTCACTATTTAACGGCCTACGGCTTTTCGAAATCAAAAGTGGTCTGGCTGTTTTATCTTACGTCTTCTGTTTTCGCCATATTATCCGGGGCCATGATAATTTTCGACAAACGGTTAGTTACGACGATTTTGGTCATTTTTATGGTTGTAATTTTCGCGATTTTGTTTAGATTTAGGCTCGCGTATAACAAGAAATTAACGGAAGACGAGTAATTATGGCAGACGGACCGCATTTGGAATTTGAAAAACCAATTTTGGAACTCCAGAAGAAAATTTCTGATATGCAGGAGTTCAGTCGGGTTGAAAATATCGAGCTTGATAGCGAAATTAAATCGCTGAAAAATAAATTAAGGAAAATGCAGGATGGCATTTTCTCCAACCTGACGCGCTGGCAGAGGGTTCAACTGGCGCGCCATCCCAGGCGTCCTTATACTCTCGATTATATCAAGTCGATTACCACCGATTTTGTGGAACTTCACGGCGATAGATGCTTTGCCGATGACAGCGCCATGGTCGGAGGGTTCGCGAAATTGGATGGGCTGCCGATTATGATTTTGGGTCAGCAAAAAGGACGGGATACCAAAAGCAAGCTATTTAGAAATTTCGGGATGGCGAATCCCGAAGGATATCGCAAAGCTCTTCGTTTAATGGAAATGGCTTCTAAATATGGCCGTCCGATTATAATTCTAATCGACACTCCCGGAGCTTTTCCCGGTATCGGCGCTGAGGAACGCGGACAGGCCGAATCAATCGCCAGAAATCTAAGGGAAATGACGACTCTTGAAGTACCGATCATAATCGTAATTATTGGTGAGGGAGCTTCAGGCGGGGCATTGGGTATCGGACTCGGAAACCGAATTTACATGATGGAAAACTCATGGTACTCGGTTATATCTCCCGAAGGCTGCGCCGCGATTCTATGGCGTGACGCCTCTAAGGCGCCGCAGGCGGCTGAAGCATTGAAGCTGACTGCTGAAGACGTTAAAAAACTAAATCTAATTGACGGCATTATCCCTGAGCCTAAAGGCGGAGCTCATCGAGATCCCGAAATGGCGGCGGTGAGCCTGAAGGAACAGGTTTTGACTGCTTTGGACGAAATGAAAGACATGTCTCCGGAAGAGATGATAAAGGAGCGAATTAATAAATATCGGGCCATGGGAGTTTTTCGGGAGCAATAAAAACTGTTAATTTTGGATTTCGGAATATCGAAATTATAGATAAGATAAAGGAAGACGAGTAAAATGAAACTATCCAAATTCTGTGATGAAAATCTGATAACATTTGATCTAAAATCAACCGACAAGAATACCGTAATTGAGGAATTAGTGGATCTGGCTTCGGCATCTACACTTGTCAAGGATCGTGATCAATTATTGGCTGATATATATCATCGGGAACAGATGGTGACAACCGGCATCGGGTATGGAGTCGCGTTTCCTCATGCCAAAACAAAAGCGACCAAGGGAATCGTAATAGCCTATGGTCGTCATAATGGGGGAATAGATTTTAAGGCGATGGATAAGAAGCCGGTTCATGTGTTCTTCCTTATCGCGGCTCCCGAAGACGCCATTGGCGCGCATCTGAACGTCATGGCCCGGTTATCTTATATCATGAAGTCCGAGGATAATCGTCAAAAACTTATGAACGTAAATTCTCCGGGAGAATTATTAGCAATTCTTGATTCGGTAGAATAATACCTGCAGGGAATTCCGCCAATGGACTGGCAGTCGTCCTGGTTAAAAGAAAAACAAGCCGCGGTTCATACCGTCGCCATATTATTGATAGCCATTTTCTTATTAATAACCAGCGGCGGAGTTTCGATATTTATCTGTAATGTCACTTCCTCGATTTTTTATTATCCTTTTCAACAAATCAAAAATAGTCTGACAATTCTTGCCGATAAACAGAATATAAATGAGGCCCTCAATATAAAATTGGCTGAGCTATCGGTACAATTGCAACTATTCAATGAAACGACCGAGGAAAACCGGCGTTTGCGATCCTTGCTTGGCTTTGTTCCGCCACCGTCTTTCAGGATCATTCCTGCCGAAATAATCGGCGTTTCCGGTTCTAATATACCTAACACGGTTCTTATTAATCTGGGTGCGTCCGATTCGATTAAGGTAAACCAGACAATTATCAATCAAAACGGTGTTGCCGGTCGAGTTGGCGAAGTACTTGAAGATTACGCAACGGTTTATTTATTAACCGAGCCGCGTTGCCGCGTCGCGGCTCGCGTTAAGCGGAGCCGAGAGCAGGGGATAATTAGATACAGCCTCAGTAAAGGATTATATCTCGATAACTTACCTCAGCAAGGCGACGTCGCGGTGGGTGATACGGTAATAACTTCAGGTTTGGGTGGAATATTTCCAGAGGGTTTGGTGATCGGCATAATTAAGGAAATCGAAACGCCGGAAAAAGAATTTTTCTACGATATACAAATTGATCCGGCCGTGAACTTTAACGGTCTCGATGAATTGTATGTTCTGGCAAGGCAGGAGGGGGCATGAGATATATCCCCTTTGTCATATATTTATTATTGATCGGCTTATACCGCACTTTGTTGGTTGATTTTTTAACAATTGGAGGAGCCCAATTATATTTGACGGCATTGATAGTCATTGTGCTGAGCCTGAACAAAAATTATCTTACAGCATTGTGGTTTGGCTTTGCCGCCGGAATAGTATTTGATGCCTTGAATCCTTCTTATTTAGGGGTGCAAATAATCATTCTTTCATTGATTGGTATCGGCACCGCTCAGGCTAAAGAACGATTTAATCTTGAATCATTAAAAAGCCTGATCTTTTTGGTCGCTCTCGGACTGGCTATCTTTTCGATTCCTTACACATTAATCTACGCTACTTCCGGAATCTCCGAATTCGGCGGAGTATTTCTGCGCTCCACAATTCCCAGCATATTCTATACGTTGGTAGCCGCATGGCTTTATTTTATGATACATTCGGGTCGTATATCATTTAAAAAACTTAAATCGCTATTCTAAAATGACACCGGGCCGCACCAGCAAACAGCAGAGATTTATAATAGGAGTCATTGTTATATCTCTTCTGCTTAGTTTATTAGCGGCACGAATGTTTTATCTGCAGACTTTCCGTCATAATGAATTATATACTCAATCGGAAAATAATCGAATTCGAATTCAGTCGGTTGTCCCCAAACGAGGTGTGGTGATGGATAGGGAACGGCGCGTGATTATTGATAACAGGGCTTCATATACTTTGGAGTTGGTTCCATCCGAGATTAATAACACTCAAACGGCGAATTTAATCGCCGACGTTCTGGAGATAAGCGAAGGGGAACTAAATCGTCGTATTCGCAAGAATATTACCGGTCGATTCCAGCCGGCACTGGTCAAACGGGATCTTGCTTTTGAAAAGGTCGCAATTTTAGAAGAGCAAAATGAGATTTTCCCCGGAGCGGTTTATCGTAAGGATCAGGCGCGAAAATATACAACCGATTTGGGAAGCGAATGCTTTACCGGATACGTTGGCGAGATTTCTTCTGAGGAAATTGAGCGGTTGGATCGTTCGATTTATCGCGCCGGTACTGTTATCGGTAAAGCGGGAATTGAAAAATATTATGACCGGGAATTACGAGGTATTGAGGGCACCGAATATTTGGAAATCGCAGCCTCCGGACAGATTTTGGGGGTTTTAGAGAGTCAATCGGGCGTTCCCGAGGAACCTGGGAGTGATCTGATCTTGACTATCGACATCGATATTCAAAAGGTTGCCGTAGAGTCATTCGGTGAGTTTTGCTGTGGCGCGGCTGTTGTTATCGATCCCCGGAATGGTGAAGTTTTAGCAATGGTTTCCAAGCCATCCAATGACGCCAATATTTTTTCCTCAGTGATACCTTCCGATGTCTGGAACTCAATTGTGTCTGATAGCAATAATCCCCTCCTGAATCGCCCCCTGGCAGGGTTGTATCCCCCCGGTTCGATTTATAAGCTGGTTATCGCGGGAGCCGGTTTGGAGCTTGGCCTCATAGATAAAATTTCGGTTTTTCCGTCAAGCTGTAACGGCTGGTATCAATTCGGAATCAGGCCCTTTGGATGCTGGAATAAGTCCGGTCATGCGAAAACAAATATAGTTCAGGCTATAGAGCAATCGTGCGATGTCTATTTTTATCAACTCGGCTATCAACTGGGATTGGAAGAATATTTTCGTTTTTCGCAGGCATGCGGGTTTGGAAAAAAGACAGGGATCGATTTACCGATTGAAGCCGCGGGAAATACTCCCAATAAAGAATGGTATGATAATCGCATCGGAAAGGACCAATGGACGCTGGCGGTACTATTGAATCTGGCTATCGGACAGGGTGAGATTCTGGCGACGCCGTTGCAATTGGCCCAGTTTTATTGCGGAATAGCCAATAACGGTCGAGTTTATAAACCGCATATGCTAAAATCGGAAATCGGTCCGGATGGCCGGGAGACTTCACGGGGCGGAGAATTTTCATTTTATCTTCCGTTTTCTCAAAATACTCTTGATATATTAAATGAAGCAATCGTCGGAGTCGTTCATGGCGAAAAAGGAACCGCACGGGGATCGAAAATTAAGGGAACAACCATGGCCGGGAAAACCGGTACCGCTCAAAATCCACATGGTGAAAATCATTCCTGGTTTGTCGGGTTCGCGCCAGCGGACAATCCCGCGATTGTAGCTTGTGTCATCATTGAAAACGCGGGGCACGGTTCCGATCATGCCGCTCCCGCCGTAAAAAAGATTATTCAAACATATCTGGAAAAACATAATTTGCTGACAGATGACTATAAATTGACAAAGGCAAATTGATAATGGCCATTCCGGTGATAAAATCATATGAGTTTGACTGGAAGCTCGTCGCCGCGGCAATGCTTCTATCATTGTTTGGCCTTTTACTTATATTTTCGGCGCAATATTACAGCGATGATCCCGGCGCACGGGATTTTTATATCAAACAAATGATTTGGCTTGTTATTGCGCTCATCGCGTTTGCCATAGTCGTGAATCTTCCTCAACGATTTTATGATTTCGGAGCATACATTTTTTACGCCGTAATTGTTTTATTGCTTATCACGGTGTTATTAGTTGGAGCAAAAACGGGGGTGTCGCGCTGGTTTTCAATTGGTCCGATTAATTTTCAACCATCCGAATTTGCGAAGGTGGCGGTTCTTTTGGCTTTAGCTCGATATTTCGCTTATTCCAAATTGCCCCCTGAATCGGTCAAACGATTGTTCTTTTCATTTATAATTGTTGCCGTGCCAGTTGCTCTAATATTAAAGCAACCGGATTTGGGAACGTCACTTGTATTTTTTGTATTGCTTTTCTCCCTATGGTTTTTTTCCGGTTTATCCCCGCTTTATTTATTTCTGGTAATTTCTCCGTTGATTTCGCTTGTGGCCGCATTTCACTGGATTGCATGGGTAATTTATCTGACGATTCTATTAATAATTTTGATATTCGGTCGTCCCGGATTGCTATTCAGCGTTCTGATGACAATAATCAATTTGGCTTTCGGGGTGATGACCCCCCTGGTCTGGAATAAACTGGCTGAGTATCAAAAAATGAGAATTTTAATATTTCTTGATCCGGGTCGCGATCCGCATCGTGCCGGTTATCAAATTATCCAATCGATAATTTCTATCGGCTCCGGAGGAATTCTCGGCAAAGGATATCTTGACGGCTCTCAAACCCGTCTGGAATATTTACCCGTCAGGCATACGGATTTTGTTTTTTCAGTGCTTGGCGAAGAACTGGGCTTTGTGGGAGGCCTGGTGATGTTAATACTTTTTGGATTTATTCTAATCAGGGGGATGCGGATAGCCATAAAATGCCGATCTATGTTTATGGGCATGGTTTCCTGGGGAGCGGTGACGATAATATTTTTCCAAATGCTGGTTAATCTCGGAATGACTCTGGGGCTTATGCCCGTAACCGGTTTGCCCCTGCCGTTTGTTAGTTATGGCGGGACATCCCTTGTATTTTTCTGGGTTATTATCGGGCTTTTGGTCCTCGCGGATCGACGCTGGCAGGATTATTAACGGAATAAATACTCATGATTGGAAGTAGTAATTTGAAACGTTTTCCTTATATGATCATAAAATTAGTATCCATGTTTGCATGTCTTGCAAGCGGGATATTTGCCGATAACGCCGAAGATATTCTCAAATTGCATTTAGACGCGATGGGGGGCAGAGAAAATGTCGCCCCAATATACTCAATGAAGGGATACGCTACCGTTGAGTATATGGGGAACCCGGCCAAACTAAAAGTGTTCATTAAATTTCCATACCAATCCTTAATCCAATATGATATGGGGTCGGCCTCGATTATAGTGGCGACTGACGGAATTCAGGGTTGGACGACCGATATTAACGGAGCCATAAGAGCCAATTCGCCCGAAGAGCTTAAGCCGTTCTACAATGACGCCTATATCAGCACATATTCATATCTTTTCCCCAATCGCAATCCGGGTCGAACTGAATATCGAGGCGATACTTTAATCAATGGTGCAAATTATCATCACTTCGGATTATTCCCGGAAGGGGGAGACTCGATTTTTATTTTTATAAATCACAAATCGGGATTAATAGACTATCGTTTGGGATTTTTATCCGGATTGAAGATGCAAACCTCCTATAAAGACTACCGCAAAGTAGATGGTATTATGATGGCTTTTGAATCCGTTTCTGAAGCTGTCGGTACACCTTTTCAAATCAATTCTCGATTGGATTCGGTTTTTCTGAATGTTGAGATTCCCGACACCATTTTTTCAAATCCATCCGGAAACGATGATATTTACGGTTTTGGAAATGATAAGAACTACGCGGAAGTACCATTTTCTCTCAACCGGGGGCATATTACAATAAAGACTTATGTGAATGGACAGGGGCCTTTTGATTTTATGCTCGATAGCGGGGCTGGTAGCAGTCTTTTGTCGCCCGGAATGGTAAGTGCGCTGGGATTGAAACCTTTTGGCGCATTGCCGGCCAGGGGAGTGGGCGGACTGAACAGTATTAATATCGTAGAGATCGATTCGATTAATATTGAAAATCTTACTCTAAATTATAACCGTATTGGGATTTTTAACTCTGAATCCAAAACCGAGCAATTATTTAAGAGAATCGATGGTATTCTGGGGTATGATTTCATTTCTCGATTCCCTCTTAAAATTGATTTTGATCGCGGCATTATAACTGTGTATCAAGAAGATTCTGCTCCCAAAAATCCAGGAGGAATACCTGTCAATCTGGAAATTCAATTTCAATTGCCTTTGATTAATGTCGAAGTCAATGGAATAATTACTCGAACGGCAATTGATCTTGGGGCGCAGGTTGAATATGTATTAAGAGAAAATTCGAAAGTATATCCCGGCTTGAAAAATAAATTCGATTCGTTGAACCTAAAATCAAGTATAACCGGGATTGGCGGCGTAGAACGGGTAAAAACGGCCCGACTTGACTCGATAAAAATCGATCGACTCGTTTTCATGAACCCGAAAATTTTATTATTTGAGACAGGAATTGCGTTCCCCTTACCTGATTATATTGAGGGTTTGATCGGCCTGGAACTGCTCGATGATTTTAATCTGTTTTTCGATTACAATCAGAGGAAAATATATTTCGAAAATAGGAGTGAGCCAAAAAACTGATTTAAATTAGAGCTTCAAATTTGCTGGTGGGGATTTCACTTGACAGACAGCTTTAAGCTGACTTATTTGCCTGCGAAATTCAGCAACGGAGGAATAATTGAAGGTAGGTGTGTTAACAGGCGGCGGTGATTGTCCGGGACTTAATGCGGTAATTCGGGCCATTGCCAGAAAAGGTATTATAAGATACGGCTATGTTATTTACGGAATTTATCAGGGCTGGAAAGGTCTATTGGAGGAGGGGCATATTGAGACGCTCGACCTCGCGGCAACCAGCGGCATTTTGCATACAGGCGGAACGATTCTAAAAACGTCTCGAACCAATCCATTTAGGGTTGATGGCGGTCCGGAAAAAGTTATCGAGATGCTAAAGAAAAATGATATCGACGCGCTTATAGCTATCGGCGGCGACGATACTCTGAGCGTCGCGGCAAAATTACATGGTATGGGCGTTAAGGTTGTCGGCGTTCCCAAAACTATTGATAATGACATTGTCGGGACCGATCGCACTTTTGGTTTTGATACGGCTGTCAGCATCGCCACCGAAGCCATTGACCGCATTCATACGACTGCGGAGGCGCATAACCGCGTCATGGTCGTTGAGGTAATGGGACGACACGCCGGGTGGATAGCTCTCGAATCAGGTATGGCTGGCGGAGCCGACGTAATCCTGATTCCGGAACGACCAGTGGACGTTGATGCCGTGGCGACTTTGATTCAACGGCGGCATGGGCGCGGAAAAGATTTTTCGATCGTGGTCGTGGCGGAGGGCGCCAAGGTTAAAACTGCCGAACACCCGGAAGGCCAATTTGTAACGCAGGATGATTCTTTGGATCAATTTGGGAATATCAGACTGGGAGGAATTTCCAATTATATCGCTCATGAATTGGAAAAACAACTGGGATATGAATCACGAGTTGTCATTCTCGGTCATATTCAGCGGGGAGGTTCGCCGACCGCGTTCGACCGGATGCTGGCTACCCGGTATGGCATTAGCGCCATTGACATGATTAATCAGGAAAAATTCGGTTATTTTACCGCCCTTCACGGCAATAATATTGTCCCGGTTTCGCTCGAAGAAGCGGCTGGAAAAACGAGGATGGTCGATAATGATTTGTACGAAATGGCTGAGGTCTTTTTTGGATAATCGTATTTTCAGATTAAGCCTGATTGCCGTGTTGCTGTTCTTCTCAAATTTTTCTATGGCGCAGGAAGAACCTGCCAATCATGATAAACGACTTGAGGCTGAATATTCGATGATTGGGGTTCGCCTCGGTACGTGGGTTGATCAGGGTGGGGGAGTTACTATTCCAGACCCGGATATTGAAGCGGATTTGCCCGATGCCGGGTTTTTTACCGAGATCTTTTATTGCCATCGATTCGCAAGAACTCTAATGACCGAAATTTCATTGGGAATCGCCAGCCGGGGCGAGGCGGAAGTACTCCATTTCGATGACAGATATATCGGAACCATAAATTTGTATCCGGTTATGGTTCAACTAAAGTTTTCACCTCTTTCCGGACTTAGCCGAGTCTATCAGCCGTATATTTTAGGGGGCGCAGGTTTTGTCTTCGGACGGCATAATAGCCAGATAATTCGGTCTGATGACCCTTACTACGATCCGTATTTTGCGGACCGTACCGAAACCGATTTTGTCGGCGTTTTTGGCGGAGGCATGGATTTCGCGGTGTCCGAACAGTTCGGACTTAATCTTTCAGCCAAGTATTATTCAATTAAATTCAAGAACGGTTTGGCGGGAGTAAAAGATAACACAGGAATATCAATTAATTTTGGTTTTTCATATCATCTTTTCAAAAAGAATAAGGAATCCAAAAACGGAGGGTAATATGCCTGTAAAGGTTGGGATTAATGGATTTGGCAGGATTGGCCGCCTGGTGTTTCGCGCCGCCTGCGATAATAACGACATTGATGTCGTTGGAATAAATGATATTGCCAGCGCCGAAACAATGGCGCATCTTTTGAAATACGACTCATCGCAGGGAAAATTCTCAAAAAACGTTTCCAGCGAAAACGGGATAATCATTGTTGATGGCAAGAGGATTCCTCTAAGCGCCGAGAGAGATCCGGCCAAACTACCGTGGGGGAAACTGGGCGCCGATATTGTCGTTGAGTCGACCGGTTTATTCAGAAGCAAAGCCGATGCCTCCAGGCATATCACAGCCGGAGCCAAAAAGGTATTAATTTCGGCCCCGGGCAAGGAAATTGACGGTACGTTTATTTTGGGTGTCAATGATAGCGACTACGATCCGAAAAATCATGATGTTATTACGATCGGGTCGTGCACAACCAATTGCCTCGCTCCCGTATGCAAAGTGCTGGTGGATAATTTCGGTATCGAAAAGGGATTTATGACAACGACGCATGCTTATACCAGCGACCAGCGTTTGCTTGACGCGCCGCATAAGGACCTCAGGCGGGCTCGCTCAGCGGCGTTGTCAATGATTCCGACGACAACCGGTGCAGCTAAGGCTATCGCATTGGCATTGCCCCAATTGAAAGGGAAGATGGATGGTTGCTCCATTCGTGTTCCAACCCCAACCGGTTCCATTGTGGATCTGGTTGTAATTCTCGAAAAAGAAACAACTAAAGAAGAACTTAACGCGGCTGTCAAGAAGGCCGCGGCAGGACCGCTAAAAGGCATTCTCGAATACACCGAGGAGCCAATCGTTTCGATAGACATTGCCGGAAATCCGCATTCCTCGATATTTGATGCGCCAATGACAATGGTCTCCGGAAAATTCGCCAAAGTGTTCAGTTGGTACGATAATGAGTGGGGCTTTTCCAATCGCATGGTCGAGATGGTCGCCCGCATGATGGGCTAGTCTTTTCCTCCGTGAAATAATACATAAAGCCGCCTGACGTATGATACGTCGGGCGGTTTGTATGAGGTGGTTATGAATAAGCTGACAATCAGGGATATAGACTATTCGGGGAAAAAAGTACTCGTTCGGGTCGATTATAATGTTCCCCTGGATGCCAATCAAAAAATAACCGATGATACCCGAATTGTCGCCTCGCTTCCAACCGTAAAGAAAATTTTGGGCGATAGCGGACGGGTCATCCTGTGCAGCCATCTGGGGCGCCCCAGGGGAAAAATCGTTCCGGAAATGAGCCTGCGTCCCGTGGCCGAACATCTGGCTGACCTTTTGGGCAAGCCGGTAAAATTCGCATCCGATTGTATTGGAACTGAAGCCGATCAAAAGGCATCCGATCTTCAGGACGGCCAATGTCTCCTGCTGGAAAACCTCCGTTATCATAAAGAAGAAACCGAAAATGATTCCGATTTTGCCAAAAAGCTGGCCGCGCTGGCGGATATGTATGTAAATGACGCTTTTGGAACCGCTCATCGAGCTCACGCCTCAACCGAAGGCGTTGCCAAATTCTTCGAAAAAGCGGCGGCGGGGTTTTTAATTGAAAAGGAATTGAAATATCTGGGGCAAGCGTTAGCGTCACCGGAAAAGCCCTTTACCGCTATTCTCGGAGGAGCCAAAATTTCGGGCAAAATAGATGTCATCAATAATCTCTTTAACAAAGTCGATAATTTATTAATCGGCGGCGGCATGATGTTTACTTTTTTAAAAGCAATGGGCGAAGAAATCGGTGATTCGCTCCTCGAAGAAAATAAACTCGACCTGGCCAAAAACATTCTGGAAAAAGCCAAAAATAGCTCTGTCAATTTTGTGATTCCCACCGATTGTATCGTTGCCGATGAACTGGCCGAAGATGCCGATGTGATGGTCGTCAATGTCGATGATATCCCGACCGGAATGAAAGGACTCGATATCGGGCCGGAAACATTGAAGAAGTTTTCCGAGATTATCGCGTCATCCAAAACCATCGTCTGGAACGGTCCTATGGGTGTTTTTGAGGTTGAGAAGTTTTCGTTGGGTACGATAGGATTGGCGGGTCAATTGGCGCAGGCGACCGATAACGGAGCGGTTTCAATAATCGGGGGAGGCGACTCTTCGGCGGCGGCTATCAAGGCCGGCGTCAAAGACAGGATTTCGCATATATCGACCGGGGGAGGGGCTTCGCTCGAATTTCTGGAAGGCAAAACTCTACCCGGAATAGCCGCTCTGACCGACGCCTAAATAGCCGTAAAAGGAGTTTGATGTGAGACAGAAAATAATAGCCGGTAACTGGAAAATGAATAAAACCATCGTCGAAGCCAGGGCGCTGGCGGATGGTATCAAAAGTGAAGTGGGTCTGGTCAAAGACCCGATCGTCCTTGTTTGTCCTGCATTCACTGCTTTAACTGAAGTTTCTATGCTACTCAAGGACAGTGAGATAAAAGTTGGCGGACAAACAATGCACGAAGCCGATTCGGGGGCTTATACCGGCGAGATCTCGGCTGAAATGCTGTTGACAAGCGGATGCACCTATGTTATATTGGGCCACTCTGAGAGACGGATTCTGTTTGCGGAAACGGATAAAGCGGTTAATGGCAAGGCCAAAAAGGCTTTGGAAGCGGGACTGATTCCGATTGTTTGCGTTGGTGAGACTCTGGAGCAGAGAGAAGCGGGGAAAATGGAAAACGTGATCGAGGAGCAAATTTACGGCTCGCTCGATTCTTTTTCTGAGAAAGATTTGGAAAAGACGGTGATTGCGTATGAACCGGTTTGGGCTATAGGAACCGGCAAGACGGCGTCGCCGGAGCAGGCTGAAGAAGTTCACGTTCATATCCGTAAGCTTCTGGCCGATAAATTCGATAAGACGATTGCTGAAGAGGTGTCGATTCTGTATGGCGGGTCGGTGAAATCATCGAACGCCGAAGGATTATTTGCCAAAGAAAATATTGACGGCGCGCTGATAGGCGGAGCCAGTTTGAAAGCGGATGAATTCGCGGCGATTGTCAAGGCGATGATGAAATAACCGGAGGTACAAACGGTGTTTACAATTATGATTATGATTCATGTGGTAATCTGCATTCTGCTAATTATCGTGGTTTTGATGCAGTCGGCGAAGGGTGAAGGACTGGCCGGCGCGTTCGGCGGCGGCGCTCTTTCGGGAGCGGTGTTCGGCGGTCGCGGCGCCGCTTCGTTTTTATCCAGGGCGACGACGTTTCTGGCGGTATTTTATATGGTATCATGCCTGGGGCTGTCGTTGATGTCGGCCGGGCGTGGCGGAGCTTCGACGGTTCTTCCCGGCGAATCGGCCGTAACCCGAGAGGCCCAGGAAGATATGCAACGTCAGCAGGAAGCGGCCGCGCAGCAGCAGGCGACTGAGGCAGTACAACAGCAGGGCGAGGCGGCCGAGGATATTTTCAATATTCCCCCCGCGGAAGACCCGGTGCCTGATTCCCAGTAAGATAAGATTATATTAATGCGGAAGTGGCGGAATCGGTAGACGCACCATCTTGAGGGGGTGGCGGGGAAACTCGTGGGGGTTCAAATCCCCCCTTCCGCATTTAAATTATTGATATACAATAAATTGCAATGGATACTTAAAGGTACTATTTAAAGTTTTTATTGCCACAGAGTTACTATGTGGCATAATGTGTGTGGAAATATTTGCCTTTAATATCCAAACCGTCCATTCCTCCATGCGGGCGGTTTAAAATATAATATCCACTCCTCGAACCGATCTATTTAATTTCTATTATCAGCGTGGGCCTGGGGAAAAGGGGGATTCTTCACGTTGTCAAATCGTGCCCTCATCAACAAAAAATGCGTGATTGTTAAATGCCATAGACCATCGGTTGGTTTAATCGTCAAGTTTTCGTCTCTTGGGTGAGTCTTCATCCGGATCAGAATTGGATCGTCTTTCTATGCCATCCCAGGCAAAGTCGATTTCGTCTTCCATTCTTTTAGAAAATTCAACACATCCCAGATGCCCAAATAACAAATCCAATTGTTCGGTAAATTCATTTGTTTTGCGAATCCGGTCTTTGCCGAATCTTTGAGCAAGGTGAACCTTATTCAATTCATATAACTGTCTGGCCTTTTTTCTTTTTTCTCGTCCAATATCTCCCGGCATACCATAAACTTTCATGACCTCATACCTGCGTAATTCATAGGCTTTCTGGATTAGGTATTTGCGTTCACGATAAACATAATCGGTTAAGCTCTTTGTTATATAGGAATGCGATTTTGGTTTTTTAAATTTTATAAACAGATTGATAATTCGAAATAATAACGGCGATTGGTAGAATCCTGCCACGGCACCGGGCATCAAAACTAATAGATTATTCCAATGTGGCCATTCAATGAGTCCATCCTTAATTATAAGCGAGATAAATAAAACAATAATTGGTAAACCTGCCCTTCTGAAAGAAAAAAGGAGTATCGCGAATGGATCTCTAATTACTAATTGAGTAAAACTAAAACCGGATATATTTTCCTCGGGATTTGTTTTGAAGTCATATAATAAGCCCAATACCGCACCAATAAAAATCCCAACAAACGGAACATATGGAATTGCCACGCTAATTTCCCCCTCCTCTTCAGGGATAATGCAATTTTAAATGACTGAGGAAAATATCTATCCGGCAAGTAAACCAATGTATTCAATCGGCGATGACTTAGCAATTCGAACTGGCTTTTGGTTTTCCCTATATTGGATGCCATGAGGGAGTTTTTCATCAAATCTTTCAAGAATACCCTCCGCCACCATATCCTTTACGAGTTGATCAACATAGTGTAAGGGTAAATCCAAAAGTATGGATAATTCGCTTGGACAATGCGCACCGCCATAAATTACCCAGAAAAGTTCATCACTGAGCCAGACGAGTCCAACCACTTATTACTCTTCAGAGGCGTGAATCTGGAAACCTGTACAACGTTGGAGCTAAGTAATATGTGTATACTCTATCCCGATGATCGCATCATTATTTCCTTGGTTGATTATTATATTACCAAGCAGGAAAAGACCAGGCTGCATTCGGGCGTTTTTGCCTTTGCCACGGCGTTGCAGGAAAGCAAAATCAAGAAGGTATTTCATATCATTGCTGAGACAAATCCACAGAAATTCGTCGATGAGGTCTATGAGGATCACGCCGTTCTCCAGTTAATACATTTCAAAGACATGCCAAAAATCAAAGGACTCTTCACACTGGCCGACAAATACCCCGGGGATTTCATCATTATCAAAATTATCGATAACTATTATGAGAATCGCAGGAAAAGATGGCTGTCTTCGAGATGGCTCGCATCGGATACGGGATTTCCCGAAGACAGAATTAAAGAAGTCTTTCTCCGTGTTGCCGGAGAATGCCCGAGTAAATTTGATATTGAAAACACGGATGACAGTCTAATTCTTAAGAGAAGAGGAGTTTTTTACGACGGTATCGTCGAAACATTGTATCAATTTGTTATCAGGAAGTGGAAGATCAAGAAGAAGTTTGTATCATTACTGCTCGGGCTCGGGATCGGAACATCGGCAATGTCGTTTGCCATCTTTGAATCAATTATTAAATTGGGGATCCAAGGAATATTTGAATTCCTCATGGACATGACACCGGTGTCATATCAGGTAATAGACATAATAATCGGTATTGTATGGATTTTATCTAACACATGGCTGTTAATAGGTTCAAAAAGAGTTTCGTCATTTTTCAAGAAACCCGAAGCTGGGGGCGCTTCAGGGTATTCAGATATTCATGACGGAAAAATACCCCGTATAATCATAAACGATAAGGAATATCAGGAGTGGCAAGAATTGAGAAACTGGATATCGACATTTTGACCACTTGTTTCTATAAGATATGGTAAAGTTGGGCAGGAGCGGCGGACGATTAAGTCAAGACTCCTGCCATATATTTCCCGACTTGATAAGCTCTTAAGCGTGGAAATTCAAACCGAATGGTCCGAGAATCGTTCATAGGATTTAAATTAAATCCCCAAAAAGCCGTCAAAAATTCCATATACTCTTTGCAATTTTATGGATAATTTGCTACATTCTTTCCTTAATATTTTCTTGATTTGTATAATGCACTTTGACACGTTGGCATAGTTTTATTATGGACATATCGATATATAAACAATCTGTTCAGACCCATACCAGGATTAATTTAACGGCAAGGAGTCATCATGGTAAAGTTTAAGTTCTCAGCATTAATTATCTGTTTGATGCTATTCTCAGTTTCCGTGTTCGCCGGTGATACACCGGAACTAAAATTCGAGAAATACACTCTGCCCAACGGACTTGATGTGATCCTGCACGAGGATCATGCCATCCCAATGGTCTCCGTAAATATCTGGTACAATGTCGCATCCAAAAATGAGAAACCCGGAAGAACCGGCTTTGCCCATCTTTTTGAGCATTTGATGTTTCAAGGCAGCCCTCAATTTGACGATGAGTATTTCGAACCTTTGCAGTCAATTGGTGGGGCCGTCAACGGATCAACATCAAATGACCGTACGAATTACTGGGAAAATGTCCCCAGCAATTATCTGGAGTTGGCCCTGGCGATGGAATCCGATCGCATGGGTTATTTGCTCGACGCTTTGACACAGGAACGTATGGATACTCAAAAGGATGTCGTTAAGAATGAAAGACGTCAGGGCGTTGATAATCAGCCTTATGGCCGAGCCAATGAAATAAAACTCAGTATGCTCTACCCGCCCGACCACCCGTATTCCTGGACGGTTATCGGAAGTCTGGATGACCTAACTGCCGCGACGCTGGAGAATGCCAAAGAATTCTTCAGAATGTATTACGCTCCCAACAACGCCTCATTATGTATAGCCGGAGATTTTTCTCAGGATAAAGCCAGGGCATTGGTAGAGAAGTATTTCGCTCCTATCCCCCCCGGCCCTCCGATTGAACGCCTGCAAATATATACGCCCATATTGAACGGTGAAAAAAGGACGGTATATGAAGATAATGTGCAATTACCCCGCCTTTATTATGCGTGGTTTTCTCCGCCTTATTACGCTCCGGGAGACGGAGAGATGGACATTATTGCATCGGCTCTGAGCAGCGGAAGAACTTCGCGACTATACAAATCTCTGGTATATGAAAAACAAATCGCTCAGGACATTGTTGCCTTTCAAGCCTCTCGGACTTTAGGCAGTAGTTTTGAAATCATTGCTACGGCACGCGCCGGACACACTCTTGAGGAGTTGGAACAGGCGATCAACGAAGAACTGAGAATTTTTCTGGAACAAGGCATCACTGCTGATGAACTAAAAAAAGCGCAAATAACATTTGAAGCGGGTTTCATTAGAAGGCTCGAAAATGTAGGCGGTTTTAGAGGAAGAGCCAATACGCTGAACAGCTATAATACATTTTTGGGTTCACCCGATATGCTGAAATACGATATGGATAGATACGCAAACGCTACTATCGAGGGTGTTAACGAAGTTGCCCGAAAATATATCGATTTAAATAACCGAGTTGTGTTGCATATTGTTCCGCAGGGTGAATTAAAGGCGTCCGAAACATTACCCGAGCGCTCTGCCCATCCCGGACCGGATGGTGACGTATCGTTTACTCCCCCTGAAATCCAAAAGGGGACGCTTTCAAACGGAATCGAAATTTATCTGGTCGAGGATAATCGTTTGCCCCTGATTCAAATGAGCGTCTCTATCATTCGAGGAAGAAATCTCGATCCGACTGATAAATTTGGCCTGGCCAATCTAACCGCGGATTTATTGGATGAGGGAACTTCTTCTCGCACATCTTTGCAGATCAGCGATGAAATAAATATGTTGGCCGCCAATTTACGAACCAGCTCCGGCCAAACCAATACGACAATATCGCTAAATGTCCTCAAGAAGAATCTTAATCCGGCACTTGACCTGATGGCCGATATTATTTTGAATCCATCATTCCCCGAGGAAGAATTGGAGCGCAAAAAGAAAAACTATCTCGGTCGAATAAGGCAATCGAAATCGCGCCCGACGACGGTGGCGAATAACACTTTCGCAAAGCTTATATATGGCGAATCACATCCATTCGGTCAACCCACTTCAGGGACCGGTACGAAGGAAACGCTTGAGAATATAACCCGTGACGATATCGTTAATTTTTGTAATGACTACTATACGGCTGATGCGGCGACTATTGTGATTGCCGGTGATATCAGCCTGAGTGAAGCCCAGCAGAAACTCAATAACGTACTTAAGGATTGGAAGAAGGGCGATGCTTCAATATCTAAGCTTCCCACACCGAATCCCATTGGAGAAACCAAAATTTACATCGTCGATAAACCGGGCGCGGCGCAATCGGCAATTGTGATGGGAAACACTGTCGAACTTGATGATTTTGAATTATTGACTCCTATTAACATCTTGAATCGTCCCCTGGGAGGGCAATTTACGAGCCGAATAAATTTGAATCTTCGTGAAGATAAAGGCTATACCTATGGGGCTTCTTCAAGATTTCAAATTAACCGGGAAACGGGTATATTTGTGGCGTCAACCCAGGTTCATTCGCAATACACCAAAGAATCGGTTTTTGAAATGGTAAAAGAGATAACCGACATCAATGAATCCCGTCCTCTATCAAACGATGAACTTGCCAATAGCAAGCAGGGTAGCATTAAAAGCTATCCCCAGGGATTTGAATCGCTACGTGGCATTACTCGTCGACTTCAAAACCTGATAACTTTTGGCAGACCTCTTGATTCATGGAAGACTTATAATCAACGAGTTGAGGATATTACCCTGGATGATGCCAAGACTTTGGCCAAAAAGTATATCCATCCCGATAAACTGATTATTGTCGTAGTCGGCGATAGAGAAAAGATCGAAGAAGGCCTTAAGGAGCTAAACCTGGGTGAAGTTATCGCTCTTTAATCAAATTAATTGAACAGGAAGGGAAGGAAACGCTCCTTCCCTTTCCATTTTTATTTTAGGCAATAAGATTTAATCATTGAAATACATCTGTACATTCCAAACTTGAGGTTATAATGTCGCAGACCAATTCAGCCGCAAAATATTTACAATGTCCTAAGTGCCAATCGCAATTTGAATTAAACACTATTATGAATCTTTGCCCGTGCGGAGGACCGCTTCTGGTTGAATATGATTGTGACAAAGCGGCAAAACTCCTAAAGCCATCCATGCTCACGGAACGCAATCCTGATATGTGGAGATTTCAAGAAATGTTGCCGGTTCAGGATAGCCTCAATTGTATTAATCTTGGAGAAGGCGGGACACCTTTAATACCGGCGTTGAATATTGGGCGTGAACTGGGACTTGACGGCCTGTATCTAAAAGATGAAACTGTGAATCCAACCGGCTCTTTCAAGGCTCGCGGTCTGGGTATGGCGGTTTCACGAGCCAAAGAACTTGGCATTGACAAGGTTATTATTCCTACCGCCGGGAATGCCGGGTCCGCTCTGGCCGCTTATTCCGCGAAAGCTGGAATAAAGTGCAAAATAATCATGCCCATGGATGTTCCGGCGCCTTTTTTGGTTGATGCCGTTTATCATGGCGCCGAAATAGAGCAGGTTGAAGGATCAATTAAAGATTGCGGGCTCCGGGCCGCGCAACTGGTCAAAGAGGAAAACTGGTTTTCCATCGCAACTTTGAAAGAGCCATACCGAATCGAAGGCAAAAAAACGATGGGATATGAACTGGTCGAGCATTTTTTATTTGACCTTCCTGAGGTAGTAATCTATCCGACCGGAGGAGGAACCGGGCTTATTGGAATGTGGAAGGCTTTCGATGAAATGGAAAAAATGGGTTGGATCGGCTCCAGGCGTCCCAAAATGATTGCGGTTCAATCCGAAGGCTGTGCGCCAATTCCAAAGGCTTTTGCTGAAGGGAAAAACTCGGCCGACGAATGGCAAAATCCCCAAACCCTGGCGGCCGGCCTTCGAGTGCCGGGAGCTGTCGGGGATTTTCTGATACTGCATGCGGTTCGTGAAAGCAACGGTATGGCGATAGCGGTATCGGATGAAAGCATTATGACCGAAACAATAAACCTGGCCCAAAGGGAAGGCATCTTTTCATCCCCCGAGGGAGGAGCCTGCCTGGCCGGATTGAAGCGACTATTGTCGGAGAATTTTATTAAAAGGACTGATCGGGTCGTGATATTTGTAACCGGAAGCGGATATAAGTATCTCGACATCCTCGCAAAACATATGCCTCAAGTATAAATTTATCTTATAATTGCTTCCGCATGTTTGGAGGGAGTTTCGATTTTTCGATCGAGTTCTTTGCGTACCGCATTGGCAAGCGTTTTTAAAAGCAAGGGTTTTTTGACAAATGTACCGGCCCCAAGTTCCAGGGCTTTTTTCACCCGATTCGATTCGGAAAATCCTGATACGATAATCGCTTTTTGATGGGGATTTATTTTTAAGGCTTCCTTCAATGTTTTCGTGCCGTCCATACCGTTAGGCATAACCATATCTATAATCAACAGATCCGAGGATTCTTTCTTTAATATTTCTATGGCTTCTTCACCACTTCCGGCGGAACTGGAATAATATCCCAGTTTCCTTAATAGTCTGGAGGTGACTTCTCTTTGCAAATCATCGTCGTCAATAATTAATATCTTTTCCCCCCCTCCGATAACCTCATCATTATCACGCTTAATTATAACTTCTTTTAAGGCGGGGAAATAGAGATAGAATATCGTACCCTTTTCTTCGGAGCTTTGGATATCAATAAACCCATTATGATCGGTAACGACATTATGAACCACGCTCAAACCCAAACCTGAACCTTTTTTTTTGTCAGCGGCCTTGGTCGAAAAGAAAGGCTCAAATATTTTTGAAATAATATTTTCAGGAATGCCACAGCCTGTATCATAAATTGTAATCTTAACATAATCCCCTTTGGGAATCTTTGTCAAACGACCCGAATAAGAATCAGTGTACCAGTTTTCCGATTTGATTGATATTTTACCGCGGTTAATTATGGCATCGGTCGCATTGCTGATTAAGTTTGAGAGGACTCTGAAAATTTGAGATTCTCCGCCGTTTATATAATTCAGCCCTTTTTCCAGAAGCGTCTCAATATAAATACCCTTAATAATTTCAGTGTTTTGATCGAGAACCCGATTAATTATATCATTTAGATTAATCGGTTCCAAATTATAATGTCCTCGCCGACTTAAGGTCAATAACTGTTGGTTTATCGCGGCGATTTGCGCGGCGGCGCTTTCCATTGCTTCCGCCATTTCCAAAACCGGATGATTAGACGGCAACTCATCTTTCATTAACTCGGGATAAGCAAGCAGCGGGCCCAGCAAATTATTAAAATCATGAGCTACCTGACCGGCTATTCTTCCCGCGGACTCAAGACGTTTAGCCCGCTCGGCAAATTCCTGTAATTGCTTAGTGCTGCTGATATCAGTCGTAAATAATGCGACATTTTTTACGTGACCGCCTCTACCCTTAATCACGACGCCGTTCATTAAGGTAGCAAACGATCGACCGTCCGCGTGCGTATGATTGAACTCAAGCGATTCAAAATTCCCGGATTTCATCAAATTCGTTATCGCATCACGAAATTTTTCCAGTTCATGTTGTGATAAAAATATATTTATGTTTCTATTAAGGACATCTCTGTCAGGATAGCCATGCATTGATGCAAAACTTTTATTTGTGTATTGAATATCTCCTTCTGAATCTGTAATAATTACCCCAAATGATGCATTATCCGAAATGGCTTTGAACTTTCGAATTTCTTCTTCCGCCCTTTTGAGATCGGTAATATCAAAAACCGCTCCAAACGCCCCGATATAATTTCCGTCTGAGTCAAAGCGAGGAGAGACCGATGCATAAACTGTTTTTAAATTATTTTTTGCGGTAATAATTTCCATTTCGTATTGTGACGACGTATTCTGTTTCCTTCTATTCGTTTGCTTCTGAAGAAATTGCTTATGTCCATCGGGTATATATTCAAGGAGCGATTTCCCGATTACTTTTTCAATTGAATCTTCTTCAAATAATTGCACATACGCGGGATTACAAAACCGGACAACTTCATTTTCATCGACGATGCCAATTCCTTCCGTAACCGAATTAAACAGTTCCTGGAAATTAGACTCAGATTGCATGAGAGCGTCTTCGGTGTGAGAGCGGTCGATGATAAGGCCGATAAAATCGGCAATTACTTTGAGCGACCTAACCAACGAATCATTCAATATCCGGTCGAAAGGACTGGCAACCGATAACGTTCCTATTATTTCGTGACGCATCTTTATCGGTACGGAAACTAAGGATTTAATCTCTGAATTGTTTAGTGAATCGATATGATGGCAAGATTGAGGACCAAGATTATTCTGTTTTGACACGATACCGCGAATTACCACTTCACCGGAAGGGGATTTTTCAATTGGTAAACGCAGCGGAGTAGTTTTGTCCGGTTCGAATCCCGAAGATCCCATAATAACCATTTCACCTTTTTCCTCATCCAATAATTCTATAAAGGATATGGGAAATTGTAGTCTGGTCGTGAGCATTTCGGCGATTTCATTGTAAAAGCTCTCACTTTTCTCGGATGTTAAATATAATCGAGAAATGTCAAAGAGGATATTTTGTTCGGTCTCAATACGCTTCCGCTCTGTAATATCTCTTTCGATGCCGTCAAAATATATGATTTTGCCATCTTCATCATGGACTGCATGAACGCTTGATGACACCCAGATCACCGAACCATCCTTGCGAACCATCTGGCTTTCATAATTCTCAACTCGGCCTGTTTTCTTCAATTCGTCTATAAATATATCTCTCCGTTCGGGATTTAAATAAGACACCTGTGCGGGAATATCTTTATACTCATCTGCAGATTCATATCCCAGCATATTTACCAGAGCCGGATTGGCAGAGAGCACTTTTCCATCTACGGTTGAACGGAAAGCCCCGATAGGTAGATTTTCTATAAGTGTCCGGTATTTCTTTTCCGTTTGATCTAAGGCCTTTTGTATTCTCTTACGTTCCATAATATCGCGTGCAATTCCCAAAATGCTTACTCGACCCTTATTATCCACAATTACCGAAATCCGGAATTCGCCGACTAAATAATCGCCTTTCTTGGTCATGATACGCAGTTCATGAGTTGGGACCGTTTTGCCTTCAAAACTATCAATGAGTGCTTTGCCTGAAACTTCCAGGTCCTCGGGATGAATTAATTTTTCATAGCTTTTACCAATCCACTCTTTCCGATGCCATCCGGTTATCTTTTCAAAGGCTCTGTTAAGCGATAGAATTTTTCCTTCCCGCGAGAGCGTAAAGATAACATCATCCGCGCTTTCTATCAAATTACGATAGCGGGTTTCAGATTCCCGCAAAGCGGTCTCAATATTTTTTCTGCATGATAATTCCTCGTCAAGCGACTCCTTAATATTGTTTAAAGCGTCAAAATCTCTTCTCTTAGTTGCTTCATATCGATTCAGAATATAGGCCACCCACATCGCCAGGATAATGTATGAAAGCATTAGAGCGACCTGGATAATACGGAAAGTAAATAGCTCTTTTTGATACAAACTCTGCAGATATGTTTCGGCTTTGTCCGTAACCGCCACAATTTCGTGAAATACTCGGTCGAATTGCCTATCAATTTCTGTTCCCGGTTCCGAACCGTCTCGGATATTATATCTTAGTTCAGAAATTCGTTTAAATTCTATTAATTTTGTTTGAATGGAAGTTAAGGTTATTCTCAAAGTTTTGTCTTCAATAGGAATGAACTTCTCTTCATTGTTCTCTCCCCCCTCAAGCATTGCCGTAACATACCAATCAGCTTTTGCCAACGATGACCGTACAATTTCTATATCTTTATCGCGGTCTCCGCTGAGAATTTCTTCAAGCCAGAGGTGAGCGTTGGTGATTTCCAACTTGATTTCCATGGAAGCATCAATTAATGGCAAATAATTATAGCCCAATCTTTTTCCAATTTGCAGACCATAGGCTGTCAAAGAGGCGATGATAAGGCTCGCCAAAGCTATCTTTAAATATAGATAATACACGCCTTTGCGTGATTTATGTGATTTTCCCATATAAGATCCCACTGGCGAAGTCCAGGTGGCAGTATAAATCCTATGCCCCCGAAATATAATTCCTATAATAAATTTATCGGAAAACCTGTCGGTTCCTTGAGCTATATAATCTAACATTTTTCCCGTTGCGTTTATTAAATTGCTTGTCACTAACTGGATTAGAGATTAACTTGAGGCACGACAAGGTCATCCTGTTATTTGACGAGGTGATGTGTGAATTATAATTTTGCTCTCCGAACAATCGCGATTATTTGCTTTCTTTTTACCATATCCCTGTTTCCTTATTACGCGAATGCGGAAAACAATTATGATTCACTTAACTCTGAAGTTAATATAAACGATGGCCCCTATATCTGCTGGGAAAACGACACAACAATAATGATCCTTTATGTTTCTGAAAATAATTATGTTAGCTCCAGGCGGATAGTCAATGACAGCATTACGTTCAAGGGCTTATATTACGATTCCCTCACAACATATACAATATTTAACGGCCTGCATAAGCCCCCTCCTGAAACTTACAGGGATGTTGCGAAAATATTCGCCGTTAGCGATATCCATGGCGAGTATTTCTATCTTGTTGAATTATTGCGAGGAGCGGAGATAATAGATTCTCTTAATCACTGGATTTGGGGTAACGGGCATCTGGTCATAAATGGAGATGTTTTTGACAGGGGCGAGTATGTTACCGAATGTTTGTGGCTGATTTATAACCTTGAACGGGAAGCCAATCAACAGGGCGGAAAAGTCCATTTTCTCCTCGGTAATCACGAGCTGATGATTTTAATTGACGATAATCGATACGTCAATAACAAGTATAAAAAAGGGATTGTCAAAAAATCAAGAATCAGGCATCAGGATTTATACGGACCCGATATGGAAATTGGCAGATGGATAAGAAGTAAAAATACTGTGATAAAAATCAATGATATTCTATTTGTTCATGGCGGTCTTTATCCGCCTCTTGTTGATTCTGGATGGACAATAAGTGCGATTAACAGAATGGCGAGGGATTTTCTGGAGCTACGATCAAGTCAGAGAGCATTTCATCCCCGGGCAATGATAATGTTCGGAAG
This sequence comes from Candidatus Zixiibacteriota bacterium, assembly GCA_036480375.1. Classification (NCBI taxonomy): domain Bacteria; kingdom Pseudomonadati; phylum Candidatus Zixiibacteriota; species Candidatus Zixiibacteriota bacterium. The sequence goes on along the minus strand of JAZGGI010000012.1, from coordinate 20,075 downwards.
TCTTGGTCCCTTTTGGTATCGGGGTTTTCATTATGGGAAGGAAAATAGATACCCAATGGTTAGCAATGATGAAATCGACGGAATCTTAGAATTTTATGGCGTTAATTCGGTGATAGTCGGGCACACTCATGTGGATGAAATTACACGATTGCGCAATGGGAAAATTTATGCGATTCATATTCCTCTTGATGAGCTTGGTTATTTTCAAGGATTACTTTGGGAATCAGGACAGTTTTATAAGGTCAATCCCAAGGGGGAACGCATACGGCTCACAGATTGACGCTACACATAATTGACCATACTACTTCTTATTAGGCGAATTATTTAATCTATTTCTTTAATCCACTCTTTCCAGGTTTCGGGCTGGTTGCCAACTGTGGCTCTTCCTTTAAATCGAGCGATAGGAGTTTTAAATAATAATGGATTATTAAGAAGTTCTTCGGCAATATTGAATTTCATATATTTAAGATTGTTCTTTTCATATTCTCTCCCCTTGGTATCAATTAAATCTTCCAGCGAGATTGAATTCGATATGGATTTTAATTCTCCCGGGCTTATTCCCTTTTCCCTTAAATCCACAAAGTGAATTTTGACGCCACGCTCCCTAAAAAACCTATCTGCCTTTCGCGTATTTTTACATTTTCGAGTTCCAAAAATCTGTATCATCAACTTTCCTCTCTCCGATATTACTCCGGTCATATATATAAAAAATTAGTATTTGCCGATAATAAAATAATGAGGAAAATTCAGGCGGAGGAAAAATGGGTATTATAAAACAGGAAGAATTTGAGAAAAACAAATCCGCTCCGGTGGATAAAACAATGTATATCGCCGATGAAAAAATCGACCGCAAAGGACAAGCCTGGAAAAAGAAATCGATCTGGCTGCGTAAAGAACATCTGGGTAAACTGGAAGTTATATCCCATTTCGAAAAGAAACCGGTCCAAAAGTTAATTGATATGGCAATTTCAGAATATCTTGGCAATAAATGGGATAATTCAATGGCTTTAAAAAAAATGGTCAAGAAATAATGCGCTGGGATTGATTAATCTATGTCGGTAAGCAAAGAAGCAAAAAAAGCGGTAGCGGATCAGCTTCAGCAGGAGCTGCCGTTGATGGATATCGAGAAAACCCGGAATGAATTTCTCGCCTGGCTAAATCAAATGAAATTTCCGGGATACGGTCAAGTCGATAGCTGGGAAGATTGGATCTATTTGTCCGCAGAAGAACCGTCGGAAGACATTCCTACTTCGGGGACGAAAGTGAGGTTATCGGTTAAATTCTATACGTCGCACAATCGTTACCTGATATCAATCCTTGAACCGCTTGATATTAAATCCCGGGAAACATATATTATATGCGTCCATACCGGCTGGAAGGATGACGAGCGCCGATTCCAGAAACGAATTGAAAAGGAATATACCGGAGAATTCAATGAAAACTTGAGAGCCAAACATACCGTCTGGGCGCAGACTTTCAGGGATGGCGAACTGATAGATGCTCTCAATGCCTGCGGGGCTGCAATTCTGGCCCGGGAATTGGCGATAGAACCTCCCTCCGACGAATATGGAACGCCAATAAAACTAAATTTTATCCCGCATCCGGAATTTCCCGAGAAAAATAATTCCGATAAATAGTCATTTCTAAATTTTACATTGAGAATAAATCCAACAGCTTAATTCGTATTATATTTGGCGAAGTGTATTATATTATCTGAAACACCAAATCCTGAAAGTAATATGAAATTTATATGCGACGACAATCTGGGGAAATTGGCCAGGTATCTTCGATTGGTCGGTTGTGATGTGATGTATGAAAATGATATTTCCAACAGCCGTTTAATTGGAATTTCTCTTGATGAAAACAGGACCATTCTTACGCGCGACAGAAAAATAATCGAGAAAACCCTTGTTCGCGAATTTTTGCTGATAGAATACGATCAGTGGTCGCTGCAATTAAAGCAGGTTATTTCGAACTTTAATTTGATATTAGATAAAGAGAAGTTTTTTAAGAGATGCCTTGAAGATAACATACCAACAATATCCGTGACAAAAGAGTCTATAAAAAATCTGATTTATCCTTATACTTATGAGCATCACGATAATTTCCGCCAGTGTCCGAAATGCAAACGAATTTACTGGCACGGCTCGCATGCCAAAGCCATGCTGGCAATATTAAAACAGCATGGCATATTAGATATTTGAATTCCGGCGCAGAACCGCCGGAGCAAAAAGGCATGAAAGCAGGAGTAACGTCGTATCTTTTTCTTTTATTCCCAAACGTCTGAGGTTAAGCTACCCCTTTTTTGATCGGAGCCTGATAGAAATACTCAAACACGGCCGTTCGATAATCTCCTGAACCCGTCATTCGTATCAAACGTAATTTGGCAAAGTATCCGTCTTCGGTTTCAATGACGAATATTTCTCCGGGGATCATCGCGATTTTTTGGACTGACTCTCCCCTGGATGAAATGTTTGAGACATCGCCCAAAGATTCGCCCTGTCCCAGAAAATATATTTTATTGGCTCGGTTTACGGCGCTGATTCGGGCTGGCGAACAAAGATAATCGGAACCGTTCTTTGAATAAAAATAGAGGTCATTCTCGACATCATCAGTTCCGCAATAGGCGTCATTTTCAAAGCTAAACCCCTCGTTATTTCCGGAATATGATACGCCCAAAGTCATAATTCCCTGGGGCATCTGAACGATTTCGATTTCATTAGACGGCAAAGATAATGAGCCATCGCTGTTAATCACCCTGACATGAGCGTAATATCTTTCCGCCAGTGGTAAGTCTTTAAATTCAAACGTTTCATGTTTTTCATTTCCTTCCGGATCGCCCGGATAGGTTTCGTTATTATACGGTTTGATTGATTCAGGTAACTCATGTCCTGAATATTCGCTTACGATCGGAGTCGGTGAAAGATAGATATTAAATCCCCGCATGATACGAACTCCCGGACATCCCGGATTCCAGGCGATACGCGTATAATGACTGCCGGTGGAATCGATTTCGAGTGAATGCGGATTACATAATTTGCCATCGCTTAAATCTAAGCCGGTTTTAGGGCCGCATGCAATCAATAAGATTGGAATAAAAATGATGAAAAACACGGGTTGAAATATCTTTTTCACAATTACTCCTTTGGGGAAATTTACTCGTCCGACCTGATATGTCGCTCTTAATAATTTATACAATATAATTGTCGTTCGGGTTCAAAACTTAACGCCTAAATTTTTCTGTCATCCGGTCCGTCATATTTAAAATTTCCGTAGCCGGGAATTCGCGCAATTTTTTTCATCCGTTTCCTCTAAAAGGTGTGTGCGATCATCCCCGATTCTTTTTTATTCATTCCTGATTATCCGCATATCCGGGTCCGGATCATCCTCAACCAGACCTTCCGGATCGTTACTGTTTTCGCGGGCAAAATCGAGCCACAACTGTTCAAACCGTTCAATCGGCATTTGGAAGATAGTCTCAATCGCGTCCTTCCAATCGGCGGAAGTCTGATGGATCATGAATAATCGATCCAGACCATAATTGAACATTATGAAACCGCAGAATGACGCCGATTCGGCTCGCCTGGTCGCAAAATCGAGAGAATCGAGTTTATTGTTATCGCCCAGACCTGACAGGCTGACAAGAGTACCCGAATTGAATCTGCGATTGGTTTTATCATGATAATTTTTTGAAGAAAAATCCAAAAGAAAAGGAACACCTTCGTTCATTGCTTTAAATTTGCCGTCTTTGATCCCCTTTTTTCTCAGGAGGAATTTGGTCAATTCATACCCGTAAGGGTACTTATCTCCCCAATGAATTTCCGTATTATTTGACCAGGGTGTTTCTCGACCGGTTATCTCCTTCGCTTCTTTACCGGGATTATAGATATACATATGAATCGTATCATTGGGAATGGGCATTTCAAGCAGGACGCATATTTCTCTTAAGAACTTTTCATAACCCTCAGAAATTTCTTTGTATTTGGCAGTCCATCTTGATTTCGGGGAAATGTGGAAAATAAAATGGCCATGCCCTTTGATAGCCCAGTCCTGATACTTAGGTATTAAATTTTCCGATTCCTCTTCCTCGCAGCCTCCAAAAAACAAAAGGGCCAATACAAATAGAAATAAATAGGCTATGATCTTCTTGTCGATGAATCTATATCGTATCACAAAACCACCTCACAAATGCAATATTTATCACCCTTTAATGTACCTATATAAAAAGATTTCGCTTTTTAGTCAACCAAGACGATATTTTTGTTATCCGAATAAAAAGCCGATTGATTGTCAATCGGTTTTATATGAGTTATTGTTTTACCAGGTCTGAGAGAATGTATTAACCTATTTTTTTATACTCCAGCGCCTTGGTCGGGCAAAACTGAACACACGCCGGAGTCCCGTGGCAAATATCGCATTTTACGACTTCGTCGTGGACGTCGTCGGCCAGGGCGCATCCGAAGGGACAGGCCGCAACGCAGGCCATACACTTGACACACCGTTCACGGTCGAGATCAATCGCGCCGGTGATTTCGTTGCGCTTTAAGGCATCAAACATGCATGATTTAACGCAGGCGGCGTCATCGCATTGCAAACAGGCGACCGGAACATATTTGTCGGGGCCGTAGGCAATCGGATAGATTCTGCTCCTCCCCGGTTTGCGATCCTGAGTATGGGTAAAAGCGCAGGCCAGCTCGCAAGTACGGCATCCGGTGCATAGCGAAGGATTGACGATAAATCTGTAAGTAATCATATCGCCACCTCCTTTGCCCCGTCAACGAGACGGCCCATTTTTTGAGCCAGCTCCGTTCGTTTACAGTCATCACAGATATCAAAATACTCTTTGGGTATATCCCGCTTTTCGATGATATATTCGGCAAATTCCCGGGTCGTTGTCGTTTTGCCGCATTTTGCACAAGAAATCATCTCGAATTTCTTATTCCAAATCGTCCGGGTACCGTTACTTTCGTTCCATTCGATTACATTGGTCGGACATACATGAGCGCAACTTAAACATCCGATGCAATCAGGCGGCTCTTTATCAAACGGTGGAGCGATCGCTTTATCCGGGCCACGCTGAACGGCCGATATAGCGCTTTTGCCAAGGACTTCACAGGCCCGAGTACAGGCGTAGCACATAATACAGTTATCGCCGTCGGGAATAGTTTCAAAGCTCGTTTTTTGTATCCCATACTCACCCGCCATTTTTTGAATGACATCCGAATTGGGACATCGAGCCAGATACAAATCCAGAATAGTGCGGCGGATTTCCGTCACTTGCGGTGTATGCGTATTTATTATCAAGCCTTCTTCAGCAGGATACAAGCAGGAAGTCACATGCCTGGTCCACCCATCCCATTCGGGCTTTGAAATTTCCACCATACACAGGCGGCAGGCTCCACATGGTTCCAATGCCTTATGATCGCACAGAACCGGGATATCAATCCCTTCACGCCTAATTGTATTCAGGATATATTCGCCTTCTACGGCTTTAACCATCTTTCCATTTATTTGCATATTCAACATAAAACACCCATCAAGTAATATCTATCGCGTCATATTTGCACACCACTTCGCAGGAACCGCATTGCGAACATTTATCCTGGTCGATAACATGCAATTTCTTTTTTTCTCCGGTGATTGCTTTTTCCGGACATACCGAAATACAGGCGACACAGCCGTTACATTTGTCATTTATCGTGTAAGTAATAAGCGCTCGGCATGAGCGCCCGGGACATTTGCAATCAGTGATATGACTCAGATATTCATCACGAAAATACTGAACCGTGCTCATAAATGGATTGGGACCGGACTGGCCCAGACCACATAGTGAGCCGACCTGGATAACCTTCGATAATTTTTCCATCAAGTCCAGATCGTTTTCCGACGCCTTACCCCTGGTAATCTTCGTACATAAGATTAGTAACTGATGCAAGCCTTCCCGGCACGGAACACATTTGCCGCATGATTCAGAAACCAGAAAATCGAGGAAATATCGCGCCAGTTCGACCATGCAGGTGCGTTCGTCCATGACAATCATACCGCCTGAACCCATCATCGAACCGGCTTTTGTCAGGGTATCAAAATCAACCGGTAAATCAATTTTGCCTTCAGGCAAACATCCACCCGAAGGACCGCCTGTCTGTACCGCTTTAAACTGTCGATCTTCTTCAATTCCACCGCCGATTTTATAGATTATGTCTCGGAGGGTCATTCCCATCGGCACTTCAATCAATCCGGTATTGCGTACTTTTCCGGCCAATGAGAATGCCTTAGTGCCGGCGCTTTTTTCGGTGCCGATCGAGGCAAACCATTTTGAGCCTTTTTCGATTATGACCGGAACGGTGGCAAACGTTTCGACATTATTGAGCACGGTCGGTTTATCATAGACGCCTTTGACGACGGAACGGATATATTTGGCGCGAGGTTCGCCAATTTCTCCGGCTACCGATTTCATCAATGCTGAAGATTCGCCGCAGACAAAGGCTCCTGCACCACGAATTATTTTTATATCATAGCTGAACCCGGTGCCCAGAATGTTTTCGCCCAGCAAACCAAGTTCTCTCGCGGCTTCGATAGCTCGCTGAAGATTGACGACCGCCAGCGGATATTCTTCACGAACATAAATATATCCATCATGCGACCCGACGGCAAAAGCGCAAATTATCATACCTTCCAGAATCGAATGGGGATCGCCTTCCATAATACATCGATCCATAAAGGCGCCGGGATCGCCTTCGTCGCCATTGCAAATCACGAAACGCGGTTCATCATCAACTTTGGCGCAGGTGGCCCATTTTCGTCCGGTAGAAAACCCGCCCCCGCCTCGGCCGCGCAACCCCGATTTACTGACTTCATTGATTATTTTTTGGGGCTTCATTTTTGTGAGAGCTTTTGCCAGAGCCGCGTACCCCCCTGCGGCGATATAGTCGGTAATTTCATCGGGATCTATCAGGCCAAGATTACGAAGCGAAATCCGTGTCTGATATTTGTAAAAAGGAATCGATCTATAGTCAGTGTATTTTTTACTCTTTTTATGCGGATCAGTATAAAGTAATTTCTCAATTATCTCTCCCTTGAGAAGAGTCTTTTCTATAATATCTTTCACGTGTATTTTTTTAACTTTGGCGTAAAAGATGCCTTCCGGTTCAATCACCACCAGCGGGCCGCAGGCGCAAAACCCATGGCACCCGGTTTTTTTGACCGTCTCAACCGTTATGCCTTTGATTTTTTTCTTCTTCAATACCGATTTGAATTCATCGAGTATTTTATCGGAGCCGGAGGCAAGGCAGCCCGGCCCAAGGCAAACTATAATCTTTTTCTTTTGAGCCTTAAATTGCCTTTCGCATTTCGCCCGGAATTTATCCAATTTATCTATCGTACCTATTCGCATCTCAACCCTTCTTAGCCAATCTGACCGCCCTGTCAACCCTGACATGTCCATGATATTTGTTATTAACCATCATAACCGGAGCCATGGCGCAGGCCCCGACGCAATTGACGACTTCAACCGTAAATTTCAAATCCGAACTTGTCTCACCGGCGCGGATGTTAAGAGCGGACTCCAATTGCTCCAATAGCAAATCGGCGCCTTTGATATGGCATGCGGTTCCTTTGCAAATTCTGATAATCGTCTCGCCTCGAGGCGTAAGGCTGAATGCCTTATAAAAAGTAGAAGCGCTGAATATTTTGCTTAAGGGAACATTGAGAGCTTGGGCGGCATCGGACAGTACTTCAACCGGCAAATAACGAAATTCCTTTTGTATATCCTGAAGAACGGTAATTAACGAAGACGGATCTCGCGGATTACGATCTAAAATTGTCTCCAACCTGGCTGTGCGTTTGGACATGTATATTTCCTTAAACCTTTATTCTCTTCCCCAATTTGCGGCCTTCATCGAGAGCCGCGTGATTAATCTCAAGAAGGCTTTTTTTCTTTCCCATTTTTTTAGTAAACATATCTTTCAAAGATTTGAATTTCACGATATCGGTCGCTCCGACAAAGGCCGCCAGCATGACCATATTGGCTACTTTCGGACTCCCGACCTTAATAGCGATATCATTAACCGGCACCAAGAGTTCGTTTAAATCACCCCGTCCGGACGTTACGTCAATCAGTGAGTTATTTATCAGCAGCAAACCGTTTTCTTTGAGAAGCGGCGCGAATTTATCAAGAGAGGGACGATTAAAAACACAGGCCGACATGGGATTGTTTATAATCGGCGATCCGATGCTAATGTCGGAAACCACGACGGTGCAGTTGGCCGTGCCACCCCGCATCTCCGGTCCGTAGGAAGGAATCCAGCAAACTTTTTTACCTTCCTCCATGGCCGTATAGGCCAAAAGCTGTCCGGCCGTCATAACACCCTGCCCGCCGAATCCGGCGAATACGACTTCAATTTGCCCGGTCATGATTAATTCTCTCCCTCAATATAATCTTTATAAATCGCCAGAGGATAATACGGCTCCATATCGGAAGCGACCCATTCGGTCGCGTCACACGGCGGAATTCCCCAGTTGGTGGGACAGGTCGAGAGCACTTCGACTAATGAAAAACATTTATTCTCTTTTTGAAGACGAAACGCCTTTTTAATAATCTTCTTGGTGTTTATAACGTGCATAGGAGAATGTACCGAAGTACGCGCGATAAACGACGGGGTTTTCAAAGTTGCCAACAGCTCCGACATCCGAATTGGATGCCCGGCCAGATTAACATCGCGCCCCGCCGGAGATGTCGTCGTCTTTTGCCCCGGCATAGTCGTGGGCGCCATCTGCCCGCCAGTCATACCGTAAATCGCATTGTTGACGAAGATTGTCGTAAATTTCTCTCCTCGATTGGCGGCATGAATTATCTCGGCCATACCGATCGATGCCAAATCGCCGTCGCCCTGATAAGTAAAGACTATCATGTCGGGTCGAACCCGCTTAAAGCCGGTTGCCACAGCGGGCGCTCGACCGTGCGGCGCTTCCAGAAAATCAATATTAAAATAATTGTATATCAATACCGAGCAGCCCACCGGCGCAATGCCGACCGATTTGCCCTTAACGCCCAACTCATCCAATGATTCCGCGACGATGCGGTGAATGACGCCATGGGTGCACCCGGGGCAATAATGAGTAATATTTTCACTCAGCGACTCGGGCCGTTTGAATACTGTCGTTTCCGAATTTGACATGATGTCCTCGATATTATTTTTTCTTTTTTATCCGCAGCATCTGGCGAACTTTATCCTTGACCTCATTGGGAGTCGGAACGATTCCGCCCGTCCGGCCAAAAAACTCAATCGGTTTTTTACCTTTGATACACCGCTCGACATCTTCCACCATCTGTCCGGTACTCATCTCAATCGTTAAAATTTTCTTAATATTTTTTTTGGTGCCTTCAGCGTAAATTTCCTGCTCGGGATAGGGGAATAAAGTAATGGGTCGAAAGAGGCCGACATGAATCCCCTCTTTTTCTAATTCGTCAATAGCGGTCTGACAAATTCGGGCCATGGTACCATACGAAACAATCATCAACCGGGTCTTTTCAGACATTTTATAAAGTTCGTAGCGGCGTTCGTTTTTTCTAATCTTCTTGTATTTTTTATCCAGTAAAAAGCTATTATCTTCCAATTTTTCGGGATTTAAAAACAGCGAACGAGTTATCCGCGCTTCACGTCCGTCGGCTCCGGTCAACGTCCAATCGGCGTCATCGGGATTGTTCTGAGCCCGATATTTTTCGGGAAATTCAACCGATTCCATCATCTGCCCGATCATTCCGTCACCGATAATCATGACCGGATTGAGATATTTATCGGCTAAATCAAAGGCCAGAATTGTCAGGTCAACCGCTTCCTGAACCGAAGAAGGCGCCAGGACTATCACGCGATAATCGCCATGCCCGCCGCCTTTGACGGCCTGATTATAATCGGACTGGGCCGGCAAAATTCCACCGAGACCGGGGCCGCCCCGCATGATATTGACAATCACCACCGGCAGATGATCCCCCGCCATATATGATAAGGCCTCCTGCATCAAACTTATTCCCGGGCTTGAGGAAGTCGTAAAAATTCGTTTCCCCGTCGCCGCCGCTCCTAAAAGCATATTGCCGACGGCAACTTCCGATTCGGCCTGAACGAACACGCCACCGACCTCGGGTAATCGCCAGCAGAGATACTCGGCGACTTCGCTTTGAGGCGTTATCGGATAAGCGAAGTAATTTACCGCTCCGGCCGCAATGGCAGCCTCTCCGATCGCCTCGTTTCCTTTCATTAATTTCTTAGCCATCTATTTTTGTCTCCGTTAATATTCAAATAGGGCAAAGTGAGTTCCGTGGGTCAATATATTAATCGCCACATCGGGGCAGATTATGGCGCAGATACGGCAGCCGATACATTTAGTCGGTTCATGCAACCGCGCATAAAAATAACCCTTGAGATTAATATCTTTTGACATTTTCAATATCTGCATGGGGCAGGCCGCAACGCACAATTCGCAGCCTTTGCAGTAATTTTTATCTATTCTTACACCGGGCATAAATCGCGTTCCCTTCGCTATTGATTTTCTTCTCGGGAATAACCTTCTTTTCGTTCCCAGGGTTTCAATAAAGATCGGGTTAACGGCAGAATCGGGCAATTAAAATCGCCGAGGTCCATAGAGCCAATTAACGTTTTTTTAAAACTGACAAAACGAATCGGCAGACCCGTCTTCTTTTTGATTTCCAAACTCAGGTCATATCCTTCGCGGACAATATCGGCATCGGTATCATCAATCATGTGACTATTGGAAATCAAACCGGTGAATTTCAACCGTGAGGTCGCCTCAATTCGCTTCACCGTTTCGAGAGCAGACTTACGACTCGACGTTTGAGGACGTCGGCTGTTTAAGACCATCAGCATTTCGTAGGAACTATCTTCAAATAAATCCGAAAGCGAACCCAATGCCTTTGCCCCTTGAGCGTCTCCCCCCACGTCAAATATCAGAAGTCCCTCATGATTCTCAATCAACCCCCGAACCTGGGGAAGTAAAATCGGCAAATCAGCATAAAATTTCCCGCCTTCGGGAGCGATCAGATCAATCCCCAATTCCTTCATTTCGTCTTTCGCTTCGCGGGTCCGGAAATAAGGATTTACCAGATCCAAATCAATCAGGGTTACCGGTTGATGGCTCGAGGCGTATAAGTATTTGGCCAGATTTACCGAAACTTCGGTTTTGCCGCTGCCGAAACCGCCAACTATAATAATTATTTGCCTGGTAATAGAGAGATGTTTTATATCCAAAACGGCGTTACCTTCGTAATTGGCTACGGTCAACGTCACTGATGCCATACACCAACTCAACTAATGAAAGCTGCCCCGGATATCTTCTGTTGCGCCTCCCGGGTCTTTCGATAACAATATCTAATAATGCCGGTTCAAAGTCAAGTTTCGTTGTGAAATTTATCACTTAATTTCGCATACTAACCTGTCTAAAAATACAAGATTAAATTAGGTGACTATAGTATTATTCAACAGGTTGGATATGATTTTTGAAATCTAATATGTTATGTCAACGAAGTGGTATTTTTCAAAGAATAAACTATTCTATTCTTTGGCCGGAAGCATATCGGGATCGCTTTTGGCCAATCTTTCAAAATATGACAATCCCTTTGGTCCGGTATATGACTCCAGTAGAGTATAAACAGGATCGGTAAGAACCTTATCAAGTGAAATGAATTTATATCCCCGGGTTTCTATCTCAAGAAGTAAATCATAAAGAAAGTAACTGTTCAATCGATTGGCGTGAAGAAGTAAAATATGTTTTGCTTGTCGGCCCAAAATATCCTGAGACAGTTTTTCGGCGTCCTCCAGCCGCTCCAGAATGTTATCGATATATTCATTGCCGAGGCGAATTATCTCTACCGAATCGGCGGATTCGTATAATTTTTCAAATTGCAGGTTATATACGAAATCATCGGTGTCGATCGAAACATGGGCGGTTATATAATCCTGTTCATCCAGATAATCGATTATCGCCTTTTTTATCGTATGATTGCGACCATAATGAAGATAGGGATAGCGAAAATAACGGCCCTTTTGTTTATGCTTTTTGAGCAGACTCTCGATAGCCTGATGACCTCGTCCGATATCCTCAATAAATAATTTATGGGGCAAATCATTAAGGTCTGAATGCATATAAGTATGATTTCCCAAAATATGCCCGGCGGCCAGCCACGATTCGAGAATATCCCAGTGGCCTTCGATATTATCACCGACGACAAATCCGGCGGCCGGAGCCTTAAATTCTTCAAGTGCGATCAAAATCTCATCAGTCATCATCATCCGCTTTACCGGATCATGCACCCGCACAATCGGTAAATCATCGAAGGTAATACAGATTTCCTTATCGGGAGCAGAGTCTTGCGCGACAATTTGACCGCACAAAAGCGCCAAAACCGATAGACTAAGGATCATTCCTTTCATGTTCTGAAAACTAAACTCGTTCAATGTTTCCGTCAACTTAAAAACATAAGATTAGGTAGTGGGTCAGTTTGAAAAAAAATTGATCAAAAACCGGATTTAAGCAAGAAAGAAGTTTTGCCGATATTTAAAATGAACGATTAACAGAAAACAAACGTATCATTCATAATTAAAGGTATTGACTAATTTGTCATGATGATATAGTTTAGGGAACTATGATGGAACCAATTGTAGTTAGCATTGCTGGCGTTGTTATAAGCGCCCTTATCGCGCTTCTTATATCTTCATTTAGAATTGGGATATATAAGAATAAAGTTGATAATGCTTGTGACGACCTCAAAGAGGTTAAGACTGAGTTGAGAGAAGTTAGAGATATGGCGGTTTCCTGCACAACCTCTTTGAAGGAAAGAGAGCCACTGGTTAGTAGGGGGAGCCCAATTGATTTAAGTGATCGGGGTAAAATAGTATTGGCCGATAGTGGCGGGAAAAAGTTTATCGATGAGAACTTTGAAGAGTTTAAATCTAAACTTGAGATGACACATCCCGAAACTGCTTATGATGTTCAAGAGGCGGCAAAGTTGGTTATTGAAGGGATTAAAGATGATAAGCGCCTTAATTTCATAAAGGACTATCTATTCAGGGAAGGTATGGCCATTGAGGACATGATAATTGTTCTTGGAATCTATTTGAGAAACAAAGTGTTAGAAGAAAAAGGACTTGACTTTAACGAGATAGATAAAAAAGTAGTTTAGTTTAAAGCAACGGAATTTAACTCTTTTTCCTCCAAAAGCTTAACAATATCCTCGATATCCCAAAGTCTTTTAGTTATTCCGGCCTCCATAGCTGGGGTAACTTTTAGAGTCCGATGAATCTGGCAGAAGTTATAATACATAAAATGTAGGGCAACCGCAAACTCAAGATTTTGAATCTTTTTAGAGAATCCATTGGTTAATCGAGTAAACCGTCTCATGCTCATTCGCATAGTCAGGTTTTGGCGTTCGACATAAGATGTTGAAACGTGCTTTTTTTTCGGCTTGCCTATAAGTGATTGCCTTCTTGCCCCGACGCATTTTGGAGGGCTGTATCTGCCCGCTTCGACCTTTTCTTTGCCGTAGAGCTTAATGAGCATTGCATAATCTACGTCGGCTCCAAAAACATCGTCAACGGCATCTAAATAGATTCTAAGGCCGTCGGTTGTTAATTGTACCTTATTAGCGAGCCTGTCTTTTAGGTCATTCAAGAATATTCTGGCGTGTTGAGCGTCCCGTAAGCCGACAAACCATGAGGCCGCCAGCTTAGTATCGGAATCAATCGCAACCCATGTCCAAACATCCCCAAAACCTAAGATTACATCCGGTTGACAATATTATAATAATTCACTAACTTGACCCGTAAATACACATTTGGGATTAAAAAGGATATCCGTGCGCCGTATGTTCTTGACTATTCTCGGGACCATTGTTGTTATGTATCTCATAATTTTGATTTTTGTCTATTTTATGCAACATAAAATGGTGTACTTCCCCTCGTATACTATTTCCGTAACGCCTCAAGAAGCTAACCTCGAATACGAAGATTTATATTTAACAACCAATGACGGAGTCAAGATAAACGCTTGGTATGTTCCCACCGATTCATCACGGGCAACTATTATTTTATGCCATGGCAACGGCGGGAATATCTCTCATCGTCTTGAGACTATCGAACTATTCAATCGATTAAACTTATCGGTATTGATTTTCGATTATCGCGGTTATGGCAAAAGCGAAGGCAGAACAACCGAAGAGGGCACATATAAAGACGCCGAAGCAGCCTGGGATTATTTAATTGAGGAAAAGAATGTCCCGCCTGAAAGAATAATTGTTTTTGGTCGGTCATTGGGAGGCGCTGTTGCCTGCTGGCTGGCCCGCGAAAAAAATCTGGGAGTATTAATTGTTGAATCTTCTTTTACCTCAATTCCGGATATCGCCGCCAAATTATATCCCTATCTCCCTGTCAGGCTGATAGCTCGATTTGATTATAATTCCGGGGAATATATTAAGGACATAAAATCACCGGTTTTATTTATTCATAGCCCCGACGATGACCTGGTCGCTTATGACCTGGGGAAAAAGCTTTTTGAGGAGGCTAATGAGCCTAAGGAATTTCTCGAAATATCGGGCGGCCATAATGAGGGATTTCTTTCTTCGGGAAGCCACTATAGAAACGGCATCAAGAACTTTCTGGACAAGCATTTGATCCAATAAAAAACCAGCGCCAATCCGGACGGGGTCACAACTTTTCATACTAATTCGCTTTGTGACCTGAAGGTCTGACCGTGGCGCTGGTTTATGTCGTTTTATCTCGTCACAATTAAATACGGGGACATATCTTTTCTTGTTGTGATAAAATGTCTGTTCGTCTATAAATTATCGCTTTAAACGACGGATTATGTTTTGGATTCATTTTATGCACTAAACCTCGACTGTATCAAAATGATCATCGGAATGTATATATCCCTGCGATCATATTACCGCCGGTAATCGGATCAGAATCGCGATAAGAAGCACAAAGGCAAGTGGATGTCGATTAATGAAATCTCTCAAATTTCGGGCGTTCCTTCGTATTGATTATAGTGTTTGGCAATGGCAATATTAAGTCAATAAAAATCTCAATCTCGGTATTCGATTTGCATTTAATATGTCATTGGACTCATAAGTCGAATTGGTTTGGAGACATAAATATAATCAAATAGATATATTTTAGCATAAGGAATCAACTGTTATGAAAACAATTGCGCAAATTCTGGTCTGCATTTCATTGTTGACCATTATGTTAGTAGGCTGTCAGGATGATCCCGGTATAGTCCGACCGAGTAATGAGCCCGCGATTTCACTGGCTGCATCAAAAGTCACTATTCCGGCCGGGGCCGTTTATGAATCAGCCATACTGTACGTCTATGTCGATTGGCCAAATGGCGAAACAACTTATCTGCACCGCATTACCGGCGCCTGGGAAGAAAATGTTGTGACCTGGGGTAATTTTGGCGAAGCGTATGACGCTACCGTTTTAGGCTCCTTTACCGCTACAACCCCGGGATGGTATTCTGTAGATGTAACCGATTTGGTCAACGGATGGATGACGGAAACTTATGAAAATCTTGGTGTTTTGCTCAGACAGGATCAGACTGATTATGACAGAATCACTATGAGCAGCCGTGAGAACGCCGCCAATCACCCTTATCTCGATATTTGTTACTCTTCCGGTGATGCCACGGTTTGCGAAACTTCTGAAACTATAGGCGACTCATTCATCTGGGAAATCGCCCCATCTCGAAATCATGGCACCAATCCTGAAATTTTGGCCGGATGGGTTTCCGGAACCGAAAAACAGACCCTCCTTGCCTTTGAAACTCCCGAGATCCAGCAAACCGCTTCTTTGGGTGATTATGTCTGGCGAGATGAAAATATCAACGGCGTTCAGGATGAAGGCGAAATGGGAATTGAGGGAATCACTGTTCATCTGATGGATTGTTTTGGCAATATACTGGCTGAAACGACAACTAACGCCGATGGATACTACCTCTTTACCGATCTTGAACCCGGAGATTACAGCGTTCATTTTGTCGCTCCCGAAGGTTACGCTTTTAGCCCGATGGATCAGGGCGCCGATGACGCCAAAGATAGCGATGCTGATCCCTCAACCGGGATGACCGGGTGTTATACCCTGGCCGCCGGCGAAGTTAATCTTACGGTTGACGCCGGTCTTTATTGGCCGCCTCACACGGGTTGTACCCTGACAATCGGATTCTGGAAAACTCACGCCGGTTTTGGCCCTCAGGATGATGTCGTAACTCAGTATCTCCCGATCTGGCTGGGTGATTCGGGCGGCGACAAGAGTCTGGAAGTCACCGATGCTTCTATGGCTGTCGCCATTCTCTCAATGAAAACCTACGGCAATAGAAAAAACGGAATTACCAAGCTGTACGCCCAGCTATTGGCCACCAAATTGAATATTGCCGATGGTTCCGACACTTTCGATCTCGGTGACGCCGTGGCTGAGGCAGACGCTTTCCTGGCGATGTATGACTGGACTGACTGGAGAAATCTCAGCTCAGAAGACAAAGACATGGTTATCGATCTCAAGACTTTATTCGATGATTACAACAACGGTGATATTGGCCCGGGGCATTGTGATTGGGTAATGCCGACGAAGGCCGAAAGAATACGAGATAAGAAAAAATAGTGAATCAAATTTTTGGAAACCCGCCTGATAAAACGGGTGGGTTTTTTAATAACAATTTGTGTTCAATAATTGCACAGGTTCCATTTACCCGCAAATACTTTTAATTTGCGCTGACAATACAGCCGAAGTATATTAAGGTTGACTACGGCCAAAGCTTTAATAATACTGCGATACCGACGTTAAGAATAGACAACGGTTTGAAATAAATGAAACGTATAAACAATTGGTATTAAGTACGCCAATTAATAGTAGATTATACGAAAGGGGTTATTAATTATGAAAATGTACGTGGGGATAGGATTAATCTTTTGCCTTGCTGCAGCGTTGATCGCGGGCTGTTCAAATCAAAATTCGGAGGATAATAATATTGTAAATTCTCCTCTGATGACCGCCGAAAACGCCCTGTTGCCGGCCGACGCTGTTTTGGAATCGGCGCAATTGCATATTTTCGCCATCATGCCGTCCATGCAGACTGTCAATATTCATCGCGTCACTTCATCCTGGGATGAAATGTCCGCTACCTGGAACAGCTACGCGGGCGCGTATGCTCCGGAGGTTAAGGGGACTTTCACGGTCAATATGATAGGCTGGCAGATTGTCGATGTTACCGACCTTGTCAACGGATGGTCAACCGGCATGTATGATAATTTCGGATTATTGCTGGATCAGGATATTGCCGAAAATTCATTAACTGTTT
Organism: Candidatus Zixiibacteriota bacterium; assembly: GCA_036480375.1. Taxonomy (NCBI): domain Bacteria; kingdom Pseudomonadati; phylum Candidatus Zixiibacteriota; species Candidatus Zixiibacteriota bacterium. The sequence continues at coordinate 2,714 of JAZGGI010000012.1, read as the reverse complement.
TTGCGAGCGGTGAGAGTTCGATTAATCAACCGATATTAGTCGTGTGTTACAATACCGGCTCCGAAATAATCTGCGACACCATGATGCCGATGATGGACACATATGTTTTCGCGTCAGAGCCAGATATGAATTACGGAATGAGTGAAGGCCTGCGCACCGGCTATATCTCCGAAACCGAAGCCGAAATGCAAAGCCTGCTTATGTTTGATGTTCCCGTCTTCGAGCAGACAGTGATGCTGGGCAATTATGTCTGGAACGATCAAAATCAGAACGGACTTCAGGACGAAGGCGAGCCGGGTTATGAAAACATGACAATTAATCTGCTCGATTGTGACGGTATGAATGTTCTGGCGCAAACCATATCCGATACCGGCGGTTATTACGGTTTTCCGGACCTGGAGCCGGGTGAATATATTGTCCACTTTGTTCTGCCGGATGGCTATGTTTTCAGTCCGGCCGACCAGGGCACCGACGACGAATTGGATAGCGATGTAATCAATGCCGAAACCGGATGGACCATGTGCCTGACCCTGGAAGCGGGCCAGATGGATATTTCCGTTGATGCCGGAGTTTATATGGAAGAAGTCGATCCGGGCTGTACCTATAGCAAGGGTTACTGGAAGAACCATGCCGGATTCGGCCCCCAGGATGATGTGCTGACGCAATATTTACCGATATGGCTCGGAAGCGACGACGGCGATAAGAGTCTGGCCGTAACGACCGATACTATCGCGGTCGATGTTTTGATTCAGCATGTTTACGGCGCGCCCAAAAACGGTATCGCCAAATTATACGCCCAGCTTTTGGCGGCCAAATTGAATATCGCTAACGGCGCCGACGATTCGGATGTTGCCGATGTCATCTCCGATACCGATGAGTTTCTCGCTATGTACGATTGGAATGACTGGGGTGATTTATCCAAAGAAGATCAGCAGATGGTCAATGATTGGAAATCGATCCTCGATGATTACAACAACGGCGAAATCGGCCCCGGCCACTGCGATTGGACACCCGATTTGGTTTTGTATAGCAATTAAAACATTGAAATTTTGTGCTAAAAAACCCATGGATGATTATTCCATCTATGGGTTTTTTGTTTAACGAAATTTGGGTTTAATCATGGTAACAATTGCAGTTGTAGCGATAACCCTCGGGTTGTCGTTAAACCAGTTCGATGTCATGCCAGCGCACGCTTGCATCCATGCGGAATATTTAGATAGCTGAGTAACAAACATTCGTAGAGTTAGCTTCTTTACTCCTTAGTCTTTTTTCTTTCCTCCAATATCTCTTTAGGATAGTCTATAGAAGATGGCCTCTCCATCTTGTTAGCCTTTTGAGACATAAGACCAATCAAGTAACCGTTAGAATCGATCACAGGCGAGCCGCTCAATCCCGGCATAGTATTGTCAGATAATTCTTTTGTGGTTATAAGAAATGATCCATCCTCTGATCGCACAAAATTACCCTCATAAACTACCTGCGGACAATCCTTATCGGTATAACGCCAGCCAATGATATACACTGTTTCGCCCTCTTGCATAGAGCCGGTTCGGAATTTGAGAGCCTGAATGTTTTGAGATTTCTTTTTAATAGTGAATAACAACCAGTCTTTTGCCGGCGGTATATGTTCCAGAGGCTCTTTTGGATTCTCATTAATCAATTTATCCACTATTACTACATCATCGGGATTGTTCTTTGGAAACATCTTCCAGAGCTTTAGTGTATTGTTAAAAGCAACCGACTTCATGCTTTCGGACTTAAAATAAACCAGGATGTGTTTAGCTGTAGCTGCCAGAATCTCATTTCCCGTATCTAACAGAAAACCACATCCGGCAATGGGGTGGTTATTGTCTGTGTATTCGATTTGGTTTATCATTGTTATTTGCGGCCATTCGCTCTGAGGCTTTTTCATCCATAGTCCATAATCATCTGCTTTTTTTTCGCCCATACATGGTGCTGCAGGAAAACAATAAAGCAAGGCTGCCAAACCAGTCATAATAAAAATAATTTTGAAAAGACTTTGTTTTTTTCGCATCCAGCCCTCCATTTTTTTTGATATATTTTTATACCATAAACACAAAAAATTATTCAACAAAAAAAACCAGCGAGTGGCTCACGGCTTGCTGTAGGAAAATGGGTTTGTTTCCTCATATTAACGTTTTTGGTCATATCAACTCGGTGGTGATTACGACAGGCGGAGCCTGTTTTCAACTGTCGCGCTATGTACCCGCCTCTTGCGATAAATAATGACCAGCAACTCTCAAAACAGGTAACGCCTGTTCCCCAACCAGGCTTTTGCCTGTCTCAAGAAGGGTGCCCGCAGGGCCGGGTGTGTTTGGTTTATGCGCCTGTTCCATTATACAAATGAGGATAATATCGGAATCAATGATTAATGAATGTGAGAATTGTTGATGTTTATGCGGGAACCCACCTGAAAAACGCTTCGCTTATTTTTCAGACGGGCCACCGTTCCACGGCATAATCAAACCTCCTTCGATTATACCGTTATACTACCTGTTACCTATCTGCCCGGTTCAAACTGTTACCTATCAATCAGGTTCATACCCCGAGGAATTCCCACCCAATGGGGCTTGTTGAAAAACACCTGTTTTCGATTTGGTTGTTAGATATTTATCAGACTTGGTTCCCATTGTGAATGTTGGTCGTCAGATACGGTCAGAATGAGCCGAATCGTATCTATGATGGTCTTAAAC
>JAZGGI010000011.1 GCA_036480375.1 Candidatus Zixiibacteriota bacterium | reverse complement strand
CCTTTTCCTGTGTGAAAAAATCAATGTAATCCTCGGTTATTTTTCCATTCCATCGTATTGTTACCTTATCGTGTTTGGGAATAGTGCGTACAATCGGAGCCGGGGGGGGCGAAGCTATTCTAAAATCGGGAACACCGTCTCCGGTAAAATATCTTTTATAACAACAATCACGGGTTGTATCTATCGGAAAATCACCTTCTTCATAACAGGTATCGATGTCAACGCATTTACATTTCCACAAATACCTTCCGCGGTATCCATCATTATCGGTGTCAACTCCGGGATTATCAAATGAAAACTTTACCCAATATGAATTTTCAAAAAGACTTCGGAAATCCAGATAATTGAAATATGCTTCAGGATTCCAGGGATCGTGATACCAGAGATAACTCCAGGGTTTCCAGTGGAATTTGTCGCCAAATACCAAGGCCATTGTCATAAAAGTCGAATCACCTGGCGCCAGATCAACGGGACCGGTTGATAGGACTCCCCGTGGCGAAAAACCATTGGAAACGTCAACGGCAAATGCCATCCCCGGAGGTGGAAGAAATCCTTCGTTCTCATGGTTAATAGTTGTAAACATTTGATCATAATCTATTTCACCATTAGACATTAGGTAATATTTGTTTTTGTCTCCGGTGGGATATCCGATTCCATAATGAAATTCACGATAATTTTCCAATAATTGAGGACCAAAATTCGCCGCCCAATGATATCCGGAAACAAACCAATTAAAATTAACTTCGGCATTCTCATGCGGGCGGCGGAGAAATTGAAATGAGGCTGCAGCACGAGGCGAAAAATAATCATAGCGAGAATTATTTACAGCCTCACCTTCGTTATCGGCCCACCACATCAAATTGACTGAATCAGCCGGAAAGCATTGTTCGTAGGAAAATTCAGAAACATCCTTAAAACCGATGAAGTCATCATTAACGCTGATTCCAAAAAAAACATGACTCTTATGACCGATCTGGGGTGCGGCATAAATGCCCATATAAAAATCTTCTATAGGTTCTTTTCCCATGTTCTTAATAGTATAATCGAAAATTATAAAATCTTCAGTAAAATCATTATCCCAGGCATAACTCGTCTGAGTAATGACGATACCCATGGGTTTATGATAGCGATTATCATAACTATCCTCCGGCATCATCGAATATGGCCAACTAGTTGGCATAGTGTCGGTAAAAGTCACCTTGACATCCAAATCGGAATAAGCGTTTTTATCGTAATTTGTTTCTGTCTTTTTGCCGGATCGAATATCGAAATCACTATTATTCCAATCCGGAAAGATTTCCGTTCTTATCGTCTCCGACCAGTAAGCCGAATACATTGCGGCAGTGGAAACAAGAGTATCGCCATCAATTATTCCCCCAAACCACAGCTTAGCTTCACTCAAGTATTCCTTATATGAGTTTTTAGGATATTCACAACTCTCGTGCCGCGTAAAATCACTACTTGCGCCATAAACGCCAAAGTTTGTAATCGCAAACTTTATTTTATTGGCATCAATAAACATGTAATCGTAGCGCGGAAAATAAAACCCGTAATTCCCCTTGGATGAAGAGGATTCTTCACTGATTACTGTATTGGTAAATGTTGAAAAAAAGATAACAATTAAAAAGCAAATTAACTTTAGTGACTGGCCCCCAAAAATTAACCAGCGAGTCATACAGACTCCTTCCGTTTCGCGGTGGTAATGGATGTGAGGGTAATTTGAATGTCAGCAAATATAAAATAGCTCAATCGAATTGTCAAGTTATTTTCAATTTACCCAAAATCCCGTAATTTGTTATTGATAATCTGACGTTATCTCAGAATCCCGATCATTTATAACCGCCATAAACATAAAGCGTTGCCAATATTTTTTTGTGACTATACAATAAACCATCATGAGAAAAAACGCAATCGCTACATCCTTAAAATTCTAAAAAGACTGGCAGGCGCCAGGATTATTTCATTATTACTAATTTTCCGGTTTGTTCGCCCATGTCGGAGCGGACATGCCAGATATATATACCGGTTGTGATGGCCTGGGTGTTGCGGCTGATGACATTCCACGTTTCCTCCTGAGACCCGGGACCGCCTTCAGGATGAAAATGCGTGATGTATCTGACCAGGTCGCCGTCAATAGTATAAATCCTGATTGAACAAACCGGCGGTAAATTTGCGAAATGAATCGCGCGGGAACGCTCGGATGATTTCTGACGACTGCGATTCTCATACCCCGCCCGAGCATAACCGCCATCAATCCGGTACGGATTGGGAAACACGATCACATTCAAACCCTCGCGCGTAACCGCTTCCGAAGGAGGCAGAGCAAAATTGCGAACGGCGTTGGCCGTCACCGACGATTCCATTACTCCCACCCGGGGATTGAAATTGCCCTTGTTAAAAGCCGTGACATTGAAATAATAAGCCCGCGATGGCTGCAGATTATTTATCGTGTATTCGTATTCGTAAAAACGAAGATAACCGTCAGTAGTCGTATCATTGGCATCATTCCGGGATGCTTCCGGATAAACTTTAACAATCCCATTCGGATCAGACAGGTCAGACTTGTTCCAGTTTTGCAATTCAAAATAATAATACTTGTCGTCATGACCATCATAATATGAATGATGCTCGTCATAGTATTCTTCCGGATCAAAATCATGACCATAGAGACTCAACAAACTGTCGCGAGTTATTCCAAGATAGATGCCGCGCCATTTACCGGAATAATTGTCAAATTCATACATCTTGAAATCATCCCGATCATAAGTTTCGACCAGAACAAAATCCTGCTCCCGGCTATACTCACCAAAATATACTTTGTATCCCTCGAATCCCTTCTGCTGGGTCATAAAATCGATATATTCTTCCGAATCCTGGCCGTTCCAGCGAACTGTTACTTTGCCAAAGTCGGGAATAGCCTTAACAACCGGAGGCGGTGGAGGAGCGGCTGTGCGAAAATCAGGCACGCCATCGCCGGTATAATATCTCTTAAAACAACATTCGCGAGTTGTATCGGGAGGATGGTCGCCGACTTCGTAGCAGGTGTCAACTCTGTCGCAGTCGCATTTCCAGATATATTCCCCGCTGTATCCGTCCCCATCGGTATCAACCCCGGGATTGTCAAATGTAAACGACGCCCAGGTAGCATTCTCAATAAGATTATCGAAATTCAGTGTGTTATAAAAATCATCAGGTTGATAGATATTCATCTTAGTATAATAATCGTGCGGTCTGGAGTGAAACTCATCCCCAAAGACTAGCGCAGTAGTGAAATGAGTTGTTTCATTCGGCTCAAGATCTATCGGCCCAACCGATAAAACACCATATATCTTTGCCCCGGCAGCTATTCTCGAAAGCCAATTCGGGTTTGGAATAGGGAGAAATCCTTCACCCTGGTGATCAAGGGCCAAATAGAGTTGATCGTAATCGACTTCATGATGCGATATCATGTAATATTTATTACGATCACCGGTTGGCGTTCCATATCCGAGATGAAACAATTTGGGATAATTTCTCAGTCGCGGACCAAAATTCAAGTCCCTGTACTCGCTGTTGTGGAACCAGTTAAAACTGACATTTAAATCCTGTTCTGGCTTCCTCAAAAAATGGAGGCTGGCGGCGGCTTGCGGAGAATCAGCGTTCCAGCGGGTATTGTGGAGGGGATCGCCGTCATTATCTGTCCACCACATTAAATCCACTTGATTCGGAGGAAAACAAGGCTCCGACCAAAGATCGGAAATTCCCTTGAAGCCTATGAGTTCATCATTTATACTTTTCCCCCCCATCATTGCTCCCATATTTCCAACCATTGTACTCGCATAAAATCCAATATATACATCCCTAATTGGCTCATCCCCGACGTTGGTCATTTCATAATCGAATATTATAAAATCATCGGCATAATTGTAACCCCAGACAAAGGCACTTTGAGTAATTGAAATATTTAATGGGATGTGATACCGATTATCATATTTATCTACCGGACGCATGCTAGAGGGCATGGCATTTGATAATGTATCAGTATAAGTGCAAATTATATCGAGGTCGGAAACAGCATCTTCAGAATAATATGGTTCAATTTTTATATGCGATCTCTTGGTCATATAACCGGTAGGCCAAAACTCAGTGGTCTTGGTGTAGCTTTGGGGCGCATAAGTGCCCGTAGTGGAGACAACTGTATCCTTTCCAATTATTCCACCGACCCATAAATGAATAAAACCCGAATATTCAATGTATGAATAAGCCGGATATTCACAGCTCCTGTGATTCAGTATCCTATCATTTGCACCAAGAACTCCGAAGTTTGTTAATGAAAGCCTGATATTATTGCGGCAAAATACAAAATCCTCAAAAACAGGAAAACTTATAGATGATCCGGAATTGCCGACGTTGCTATTATCATTCTCCGCCTTAGTTGGATTATTTGAGCATATTAGTATACTTATAATGCTTAATCTTAAAAGCACTTTGCCACCAAAAGCAATGATTCCCAAAAAGCTATTCATTTACCACCCCGAAGTATGGATTCAATTATTTCACCCGATAAATATATCTGAATAATACTGTGAGAGCACATTGTTAATATATGGAATGAATATGAGATAGCAATATATTTTGCAAAGGTTTTGCTATTTCTGAATCCGCTGTTATTCATAAGAAATTCCAATGTAGATTTTCTAAATTTACTTTTTTAACCTGCTGGAGAAGTCTCCAGCAGGTTTATTATTATTCAGTTTCCATTCTAATCGGGTATGTCACAACAATCGCAAAAACAGAGGGGGCACCACAGTTCTTCACCATCCATACATTCCCCATCAAAAGCAAACCAATACTCCCCCTTTTCATGAACCGAAGGCGGATCCCAAATTACGCATGGATATTCTACTTTCTCTGTGCAATAGGCATCCGTTTCACAACTCCGTTCTCCAGTTCCACATATGTAGCAGCGCCCAGAACCGCAGTTACCAGACGCCGAAGCAGGTGAACTAAATCCGACTGTAATGCCGATCGTCATGCAAAAAACGAATAGAAATAAACTTGAAAAGAAGATTAGTTTTTTCATATTTCTTTACCTCCCTGTAAATAAGTTTAGTTTAATGTTTAAATCTCTCTTATGCGCGCGTTATAAGAGATTTACCTATAAGTATTCCTTGAAAAACTCATAATCCAATTCTCTAAGAAAAGAATGTGTCACAAATTTGATATCGTTCTTGCTATCAAGTCCAAACATTGTCGGATATCCTGTTATGCCGTAATTCTCCCGCATATTATTAATGCCTGTCGTATAAATAGGGAACAAATGTTCATACATCATAATTGTCTCAAATTCAATTTCACTACTTGATAGCGATGCAAGAAGCACTATATTTATCCCATTTTTTCCGTTTTTGTAGCCATTGTTCTCCCACCAGTTGAGAATCCGTTCGCACGGTTGACATCCGGGCAGTACAACCGCCACTACAGTTGGTTTACCTTGGGTGATATCGGCCCAGCTAACGGGCCGTCCGTTAAGATTCTTGAGTTCAAGAGCCGGGGCCGTCTGGCCGATTGTAAGATTGGTGCGATTGGGAAGCGTTTCCGGCGATAATTCGCCGATTCCGGATTGCCCGCTTAAGGCCATACCAACCGGAATAGCAAGCGAGATGGCGAGAAAGACAACCAATCCGCCAACCATGATATACATTAGATTCGTTTTGGTACTTGTATCATTGATACCCATTAAAATACCTCCCTGCGAGTAAAAAAGGTATAATCAAAGTTTTATTGCAAAGTTCCCCGTAGTACGACTCGTAGAGAATATAACAATTCTATTGTTTATGTCAAGGAAAGTTCCAATATTATTTAAATACAACTCTACAATTCTTATCTATGATATTATAATTCAATGTATCACCCTCAAAGTCAGTAGGGGAGAAGTCGAGGAATTTCTAATTCCGAGACCCCTGCCGATTATTTTGGCAGGACCGGTGGCCCACTGCCCCGTGCTATCGGGACGGTGGGTTCCTGCCTTGGGCATTTACAATTATCCATCAAATCCACCGCAATTACTGAAAACAATCGCATTATTGAATGGAATGGTTTATGGTTGAGTGTTTGTAATCAATGGCAAAGGAGCCTTTTACGAAAGTACTAAAAAGGACAAAACGAACCCAATTCGCTGTAACTCACACAGATATATTTACATATAAGGAATTTTTAAAAATGCGTTTGTGGATAACTTTTTATTTTTACATAAAATCAGTCATCGCGAGGAGTTCCGTGAAAATGGGAACGACGTGGCGATCTGTTATTTGTAAATTATCACCTAACACACGCATAGCTAACGCCTCCCCGTTCCAAATGGGATGCATTAGTATAACCCATCGAGGATTTATTTACAATCTTTTTTACGAAAACGGCCAACTTTAGTTGCGTGGTAGTTATTTCATAATGACGAGTTTTCCGGTTTGTTCGCCGGTTTCAGAGCGGACATGCCAGATATATATACCGGTTGTGATGGCCTGAGTGTTGCGGCTGATGACATTCCACGTTTCCTCCTGGGACCCGGGACCGCCGTCAGGATGATAATGTTTGATATATCTGACCAGATCGCCGTCAATAGTATAAATCCTGATCGAACAAATAGGCGGTAAATTGGCAAAATGAATCGCCCTGGAACGCTCGGATGATTTCTGACGACTGCGATTCTCATACCCCGCCCGAGCATAACCGCCATCAATCCGGTACGGATTGGGAAACACCATCACATTCAGCCCTTCGCGCTGAACCGCCTCCGAAGGAGGTAAAGCATAATCGCGAACGGCATTGGCCGTCACCGATGATTCCATGACCCCCACCCGAGGATTAAAATTACCCTTATTGAAGGCCGTCACATTAAAATAATAAGCCCGCGAAGGCTGCAAATTTTCGATCGTGTATTCATATTCATAATAGCGTAAATATCCTTCTTCGGTCGTATCATTGGCGTCATTACGCGAGGCATCCGGATAAACTTTGACAATCCCATTCGGATCGGTTAGGTCAGACCGGTTCCAGTTCTGCAACTCAAAGTACAGATATTTATCGGTATGACCGTCATAAAAGGCGTGATACTCATCAAAGTAGTTTTCAGGATCGAAATCGTTGCCATAAAGACTTTCCAGACTGTCACGGGTGATTCCCAGATAGACGCCTCGCCATTTCCCGGAGTAATTGTCAAATTCATACATCTTAAAATCATCCCGGTCATAGGTCTTGACCAGAACAAAATCATCTTCCCGGCTAAACTCGCCGAAATATACTTTGTATCCTTCAAACCCTTTTTGCTGAGTCATAAAATCGATATACTGCTCCGAATCCTGACCGTTCCATCGAACGGTTACTTTGCCATATTCGGGAATCGTTTTAACGACCGGAGGCGGCGGGGGAGCGGCTGTGCGAAAGTCAGCAACGCCGTCGCCCGTATAATACCTCTTATAACAGCATTCACGAGTCGTATCGGGAGGATGCTCGCCTACTTCATAGCAGGTGTCAACTCTGTCGCAATTGCATTTCCAAATATATTCCCCGCTGTATCCGTTACCATCGGTATCAACCCCGGGATTATCAAACGTGAAACTGGCCCACTTCGCATTCTCGATGAGATTGTCAAAATTTAACGTATTATAAAAATCATCAGGACGGTAACCATGAAATTTGGTATAGAAATCGTGAGGATATCTATGGAATTCATCACCAAAGACGAGGGCCGTCGTGAAATGTGTTGTCTCGTTAGGTTCCAAATTTATTGGACCGGCCGAAAGTATTGGAGTAGTAGTAGCCCCGTTGGCCAAATACCAGCCCCACCAGGAACCGGGAGGTGGCAGAAAACCCTCCATTTGATGATCAAGCGCCGCATATAATTGGTCGTAATCGACTTCTTTATGGGATATTAAATAATACTTATTGCGATCACCGGTAGGAGTTCCCAGTCCCCGATGAAAAAATTTCGGATAAGTTTTTAATCGAGGGCCATAATTTAATTCCCAATAAGAACTGTTATAGAACCAATTGAAGCTGACCGGAAGATCGTCTTCCGGTTTTCTCAAAAAATGAAGACTGGCCGCGGCTCGGGGAGATTGATTGGTCCAGCGAGTCCTATGGAGGGGGTCTCCATCATTATCGGCCCACCACATTAAATCCAGTTTGTCTTGTGGGAAGCATGGCTCGGACCAAAGCTCTGAAAATTCTTTGAATCCCACAAGTTCATCATCAATACTTACGCCTTTTTGCATCCCACCCTTATCACCCACTAACGGGTAAACCAAAAATCCGATATATACTTCTCGAATAGGTTCATCTCCGACATTAGTCATTTCATAATCGAAAATAATGAAATCATCGGCATAATTATAGCTCCAGACATAACTGCTTTGGGTAATCGAGACATTCAGCGGTATATGAGATCGGTCATCGTAATAATCTTCCGGGCGGGAAGAAAATGGCATCGCGTTCGACAAAGTATCGGTGTAAGTACAAATTATATCAAGATCAGATATAGCATTCTTACTATAATACGGCTCACTTTTTATATTTGACCTCTTGATCATATAGCCGTCGGGCCAGAATTCAGTCGCCCGGTGAGAAGTACTAGGCAGTTCAAAAACTCCGGCCGTCGAAACAACTGTATCTTCGCCGATAATTCCGCCCACCCATAGGTTGATAAAAGCCATATATTCTATGTATGAGTTGGCCGGGTATTCACAACTTCTATGATTATTGAGTTTATTGGCCGCCCCCAGAATCCCGTAATTTGTTATTGATAATCTGACGTTATTGCGGCTGAAGACAAAGTCTTCATAATCAGGAAACCCGGTAAGCAAATCTATACCACCGCCTCCCCCTCCGTCGTTTTCCTGAGCGATTGCCAAATTGTCTAACGTAATAATTAAGAAAAGACAAAAAACTATTAATTTAGGCCAGCTCCCAAACGCAATGAATCTCAGAATCCCGATCATTTATAACCGCCATAAATATAAAGCGTTGGCAATATTTTTTTGACTATACCATAAACCATCAAGGGAAAAAACACAAGTGTCAGAGCCTTAAAACTCTAAAAAGATTAGCAGGCGCCAGACTATTTCATTATTACTAATTTTCCGATCTGATCGCCCATATCCGAACGGACATGCCAGATATAGATACCGGTTGTGATGGCCTGCGTATTGCGGCTGATGACATTCCAGGTTTCCTCTTGGGACCCGGGGCCGCCGTCGGGATGAAAATGCTTGATGTATCTGACCAGGTCGCCGTCAATAGTATAAATCCTGATTGAACAAATCGGCGGTAAATTTGCGAAATGAATCGCGCGGGAACGTTCGGCCGACTTGGCGCGATTTCGATTTTCATACCCGACCCGGGCATATCCTCCGTCGATGCGATACGGATTGGGAAATACAATAACATTCAGGCCTTCGCGCTGTACCGTTTCGGAAGACGGCAAAGGATAGTCGCGCACCGCGTTAAACATCGGTGATGATTCCATGATGCCTATTTTGGGGTCAAATGAACCCTGGTTAAAAGCCGTTACAGAAAAATAATAAGGTTTGGAGGGCTGGAGATTTTCAATTGTGTATTCGTATTCGTAATATTTTAGATAACCTTCCTCGGTAGTATCACTCGGATTATGGCGTGATGCGTATGGATAAACCTTGTGAATACGACGCGGATCGGAAAGATCAGCGTTATTCCAGTTTTGGGCGACGAAATAATAATAGGTATTCGTTTCATTGACATAAAGAGCATGCGCTTCATCATAGTATAATTCCGGATCGAATTCTGAGCCATAGAGGCTTTCCAGGCTGTCGCGGGTCATTCCCAGGCTAATACCCTTCCAGATTCCTTCCTTGGGAAGGAACTGGAAAACCTTAAAATCATCGCGGTCATAAGTCTCGACCAATACAAAATCTCGTTCGCGATTATTCTCGGCGAAATATACCCGATAACCCTCAAAACCTTTTTCCTGAGTAAAGAAATCAATATATTCTTCCGAATCCTGTCCGTTCCAACGAACTGTCATTTTATCATGCTGCGAAATGGTTCTCACAAGCGGAGGGGGCGGGGGAGATGCGGTTTGAAAATCAGGAATGCCGTCGCCGGTAAAATAACGCTTAAAGCAGCAATCCTGGGTTGTATCGGGAGGATGCTCACCCTCCTGATAGCAGGTATCCAGATCCTCGCATTTGCATTTCCAGATGTATCGGCCCAAATTGCCGTCGCCATCGGTATCCACGCCCGGATTATCAAACGTGAATTTAGCTCTATTAGCGTTTTCAAAAAGAGTGTTGAAATTCAATCTTTCGTAATACTCATCCGGTTCGGTTGGATCGAAATATCTGAAAAAACTCCAGGGTACTTTATGAAAATTATTTCCGATTAAAAATACTACTGTAATAAAGGTCGAGTCACCGGGGTTAATATCGACCGGCCCCGCCGAATATATCGCCGTTACCCGATGCCCATTAGCCAGATTCCGGGCGAAATTCATAGAAGGCGGCGGCAGGAAACCATCGCCTTGATGATTGAGCATTGTCAACATCTGGTCGTAATCAACTTCCTTATGTGACATAATATAGTATTTATTTTTATCGCCGGTAGGTGTTCCCAGCCCATTATGAAATTCTCGCAAATCTTCCCGAAGACGCGGCCCAAAATTTGTGCTCCAGTTGTAACCGCCGTAATACCAGTTGAAATTAATATTATCCGCTTCTTCCGGGAGGCGTAAAAACTGGAGGCCGACCGCGGCCGGGGCTGAATAATGATTGTACCTCACGAAGTTTTCAGGATCACCGTCATTATCGGCCAACCACATCATATTAATCGTATCCACGGGAAAACAGGGCTCGGATGATATTTCCGATGTTTCCTTGAAGCCAACGATTTCATCATTAGCGCTGATTCCGCGCAGCACATTTCCTCGGAAACCAACCAGCGGCGAAACCTCTAATCCCATATAGAAAGCCTCAATAGTTTCCTGTCCGACATTCTTTATCGAAAAATCAAACATGATGAAATCTCGGGTAAAATCATTGGTCCAGGTATAGCTCTTTTGGGTTACGGAAATATTGAGAGGCTTATGATAACGATCATCATGACTATCGACCGGTATCGTGGAGTAAGACCAGGAGTCAGGCATGGTATCGGTGTAAGTACAAATCAAATCCAGATCCGAAACGGCGTCCTCGGCATAATACAAACTTCGCTTAATCGCAGATTTTTTAATCAAATCGCCGCGGCCATCCCAATCGGGAAACAGCTCCGTTCGTACTGTCGTAGACCATTTATTTGAATAGGTTCCGGTTGAAACAAGAGTATCACCGTCAATTACCCCTCCGAACCACAAGTTAATACTGCTTAAATACTCAATATGAGAATTAACCGGGTATTCACAGCTCTTATGCCGCATAATATCACTACCGGCGCCCCAAACTCCGAAATTGGTAATCGACAGGTTAATATGATTCATGTCATTCATGAAATAATCATATCTGGGGAAATAAATGTCAGAAGCAGATTCGATTGTTGACGCGGTCTCACTTAACGCCGGATTGGAAAATTCCAGGAAAAGCAGGATCAGAAAAACAAAGCATAAAGCCCAGGGTTTAACCGAGGCTATTTTTGTGAGTCGCATAGTTGTAATATCAATCTCCTAATGACGCGCTATCAACGACAATTTTAGGGGGATAATATATGCTTTCAGGCAGAAATTGGCAATACGCCGAACTCCTCATTTTGAGAAATTTATGGCCTTTATGAAAGCAAAAACTCTATGTCTATCCTATTTCATAATAACAAGTTTACCGATCTGATCGCCCATATCCGAACGGACATGCCAGATATAGATACCCGTCATGATCGCCTGCGTATTGCGGCTGATGACATTCCACGTTTCTTCTTGAGATCCAGGTCCACCATCAGGACGAAAGTGTTTGATATATCTAACCAAATCACCGTCAACGGTATAGATTCTAATAGCACAGATCGGCGGCAAAT
>JAZGGI010000010.1 GCA_036480375.1 Candidatus Zixiibacteriota bacterium | reverse complement strand
GGGCTCAAAAAGTCCCAAGGTCGGCCCGATCTCGACATCATCAAGAGATCTTCGGCCAGACCGGAGGTCTCTTACTATTTAATATACTTCAGACTGATAAATACGGACAACCCAATATACAAGGTCGGCGTTCAGAATGAGCGAAAGCGAATGAGAAACCCGACATATTTCTGTTATTTCCCGTTCTGTCGGGTCCTGATTTTGTGAAAACAAAATTGTGACCTGACAGCTTCCCAAATTAATTACCCCTGCGTCATTCCAGCGAACGCAGGAATCCATATAACCTTTATTATACTTCATCTATGCATGCAGATAATATTGGAATTAAAGATAAAGTGTGTGTTGATTGGGATAATCAATAAAGTGATTCGAGCTTAAGGAGATATTTTTCTAATCGCGCAGATGAAAGATACGGAAACTAAGATTAGACTTTCAATTCCTCTTTGAAATAACAGGATGCGACACATCGGGAATGGAGAGGGAATCGCTAAAGAACATAATTTCTTGTCCTGAATAGCGCTCCTGTGCACTATAACTAAGATTATAGCAAAGTTCTCTCCTAGATTTGTACATATTTTTTATTTTCGGGACAGCATCATACGAAACAATCCATGGTTGATGTTTTCTTTTTTGGATATTCTTGGCCAATTTTTCATGGTCATTATGCGAAAAATGATTTTGATACAGTTGTTTGCCCTTTACATAATAAGGTGGATCCAGGTATACCAAAGAATTCTTTGGCAATGAAGGCAATATCTTTTTAATAAATTCCGTACCATCAAGTCGATATATCGAAATACGATTTTTATAGCGTGCTATTCGTTGAATTCGGAAAATTAAATCTTTCTTATTATATCGAGCATCTAGTTTCCATTTACCTGTTTGGTTTTTGCCACCAATTACTCCCGCACGTATTATACCCGATCTATTTGTTCTATTAAGGAAAAAGGTACTAAAACCAAGCTCAAGGAGGGAATGTTTATCTGGATTGCTTTGAATTGCCTTTTGCTTGTGCCATTGACTCATAGATACTCTTGTATTTTGAATAAGGCGGCATAGATCATCTGTTGATTCTAAAACTGACACCCAAAATGAATAAATGGCTTTGTCAATATCGTTAATATGAACCTGGTTAACATATTCGCCAAAAAGCAAAGACCAAGCAATACTACCTCCCCCCGCAAAAGCTTCAATATAATGACCATCAAATAAATTATTCTCAGTAACAACCATCTTTAAATAATCGGCCAATGCACCTTTTCCCCCGGGATAACGAAGAGGGCTTGTAAACCTATGATACAGTGATGCTTGATTAGACAATAGGCTATTTCCAAATCTTTTGAAAAAGTGGTTGAATATTATCCCAAATAGTTCTTAATTCGCTTGCTATAGGGTTATAATGTTGATTGTGGACATATGCTTGCCAATTGGTGATAGAAAATATTGTATTTCTTGAGCCAGTTTGGGCTCGAATTGCATGGAGTTCATTTTTGCAACTTTCATCATTAGCAACTAATTTATCTACTACACAAACTATTTTCTGCTGTAATGTCATATCCTTTTCGATTTCCTTGCCATCCTTATTAGTTGATTTGACTTTAAGTCTAATTCTATTTAATTTGGCAAATTCATTTAAGCTCATTTCCAGGAATACTCGTAGTAATACAGCCGCCGAATTTTCGAATGTATCCAGAGGCAATTTCTTCAGTTCTTTGAATATATTAGCAATTCTGCCCTGTGTGATATTTAAATTTAAAGATGGGGGAATCAAATATTTCTGATTTCTTATAATCCTCGTATTCTTTTTCTTTGTGGAAGATGAAGCACTAATTTTCTTTGAAACAAGTTGCGTTGGGGTTATTCTTTCACCTAGAATTGGTAATGATCTTTTGGCTACTGCATTTGCATAACTTATTCGTTGCTCTTTATTGTCAATCTGAGTAACTTTTATATGTTGGTTTACCATATCGCTAATAACTATTGCCAATCGACCAATAATTTTTTCTTTTTCATTAGGATTCAAAAAGATTAATTGTTTTTTGACAATATCTATACCCAATTTCTTCCGGGCTTCAGGAGTTCCTATAAATCTTTGAAGGTTTGAGATTTTTATCTTATGTAGTTTATCTCTAGTTTCACTGTCTAAGTAATCGCTATCCTTGACATGCTCTACTATTTGAATATCAGGTAATTCCCCCTTAAATCGGGATGTTGCTACACCCGACCACTGTATAATGCCAATACCTTTGTTTTCGCCAGTATGACGCAGTTCGACCCACACATCTGCTTCTTTCCGGTTTGGCGCAACAGAGCATTGCACACTAAGAGGAAGATTTGCCCCATATTTTTGATTAATTGATTTTAATTTTCTTGTTATTCCGGTGGGTAATTTTAGTGATTCTACAAGTTTTGGATCCGTGGCCAATTTTATGGCAACAATACGTCGATTTCCCTCCAATACTATATATTGTCCCTCTTTCTTTGATCTTATAACAATAGGAATTTCGGATGGGTTTGGCCCATACTGTGCAATATGCCCAGCTATATTGACAAGTTTCAATCCTAATTCCTCGACCATTGTTTTCAAGGCTTCGCGTTGATTATTTTGACGCTCAAATCTTGGATTTTGCAGGTCAAGTAAGAGATCAGCAATATCAATATGTTTTGTCTCAAATGATTTTACAGCCATCCGTTTTCCCTTCGTGTAGTCTATTTCAGATAATAATTACTTTCAATTGCTCACACTGTTTAACCTTCCGCCATAGCATTAAGCACCAAATATATAAAAATTGATAATTTAGTCAAACATAATTATATTAATTTTTGGATTAATTGTTAGATTTCGTATTTTTTAACGGATGCCCATAGCTAGTTGCGGGTTGAGTTCCACCCATTTCCCCCACCAAACCACTATTGATTCCGAAAACAACAGTTAAGTAGAAATAACTAATGCTATTACCGGGGAGGAATCATGTCAGCCACCAAAAAACAAATCAATGCCAACAAACAAAACGCCCAAAAATCGACCGGACCAAAATCCGAACAAGGAAAACTACTCGCCTCGCGCAACTCACTCAAACACGGCCTTTATGCCAGTGACATCATTGTCGATACCCCCGCCTTCAAAGAAAACGAAGAAGAATATGATCTCCTCCTCGCCTCCCTCTTTGACGAACTCGAACCCAGGACCGCCTTTCAACAAGACCTTGTCGTCAAAATCGCCACAGGTCTCTGGCGTTCCCGCCGCGCCGTCCGGGCCGAAACCGCCGAAATCAACAACCAGCTCGAAAACATCGAACGCGATATCAAACAAAAACAACGCTACAAAAATATTATCGGGATTTCTTCCACAACCGCATCACAAAAACGCGACAAAGCCAATCTCATCGGCAAACTATCCCTCCCGAGAAACTCAGTCTCCTTCAATATCCTCCGCTACGAAATGCGCCTCGACCGCCAACTCTTCCGCTCCTTCAAACTTCTTCAGCTATTAAAAGAAATGAACCAACTGGCCAATAACGAAAAAGGACAAAACGAACCCAATTCCCCGCAATCAAATACACAACAATAAATTACAGGGAATTTTCAAAAACCAAAATGTGGATAACTCGACCATAAAGGCGCAAAATGGGAAAAAGGCAGGCGCAGCCGTGCCGTGCTTAGTTAGAATCATGAATTATATAGTAAGGTCATCTAAGCGACAGCTGAAAGGTGGCGTTCGCCACCCCGACAGCAGAAAAGTGGCAATTACCACCGATAACCAATATCAGGGTCTTTGTAAAAAAGAGTTAAAATAAGGCAGGCGCAGCCGTGCCGTGCTTAGTTAGAATCATGAATTATATAGTAAGGTCATCTACGCGACAGCCAAGAATATGATGTATTCATACGGAAGGGGTGGGAATCGAACCCACCGCCGACGGCATAACCGCCGGCCCACGGTTTTGAAGACCGCAAGGGCCACCAGACCCTATCCACTTCCATTTGATTTATAACAAATGCGAATAGAAAATGCAAGAGGCTCAAAGAGGAGATTAGATTTGACTATATTGACTGAACCGGAATCGCCATCGGATCGTCAATCAGCATCGGCTCCACCATCATGAATGCTTCAGCGTATTGACAACCGACTTCAATCCCATATTTACGACCGTAAACACGCATCAGCTCAAATATATCATTGCCCGGCTTATAAATCTGCCGCGATTGCGCCGAACCGTCGAATTGCGAACGGAAAGCTTTTACAGCCTCGCGCTTTCTTTCGAACTGGTCGGAAATATCCACAAAAAAAGTATGAGCAGCAGCCAAAAACGACGACGCGTAAATTATCTTAAACGGCCGATACGGCTGACCCTCAATCTCGGCTTTTTTAAGCCCTGACAAAAAGCAGGCGTCGTATCCCAGAATAGAAGTGATGCGATGATCGGGATGACGCTGTTTATCGCGAAACGGAAGGATAACCGTATGGGGTCGGTATTTTCTGATTATGGACGCGATGCGGAGACGATTATCACGGCTCGGTTCCAGGGCGGCATCGGGCAGATGAAGATTTTCCCGAACTGCCAATCCCATTAACTTGGACGCTCTCGCGGCGTCTTCGAGCCGTTCGGCGGGAGTCCCCAGCGTCCCCATTTCCCCTTCGGTAAGGTCGAGTACCCCGGTTGTTTTTCCCAAATCGGCCAGTTTAATCATCGTCCCGCCACAGGTGATTTCGACATCATCCGGATGACCGCCTATGGCTAATACATCGAGCTCCATTATTCGTTCTCCAATACGGTATGATAATATTTTTCATAATGATCAACCACTAATTCCGCGTTGAATCTTTCATGCGATTTTTCAGCGGCGTTTTTCCTGAACTCCAAAATATCATATTTCCCGGTCAATAACGATATAGCGGCACTCGCCATCGAACGCGTGTCGGCTGCCGGGAATAAAAATCCATTAACGCCGTGATCGACAACTTCGACCAGACCGGTGCCGCTTGAACCGATAACCGGCACACCACAGGCGAGAGCTTCCAGAGCCGCCAGCCCAAATGATTCCTCCTCCGAAGGACACAGAAACAGATCGGCGCACGGCAAAAATTCTTCGACTTTAGCCTGATTACCCAAAAAGACCACGCTTTCATCCAGTTTATATTTTTTTACCGTACGCCTCGCCAGCATAGTGTCGGGACCTTCGCCGATTAATAGAAGTCTGGCTGGTAAAGCTTCGCGAATTTGGCGAAATATTTCAATTACATCCATAACACGTTTAACCGGCCGGAAATTAGAAATATGACATATCAATCGTTCTTCAGTATCTATAGAAAAATCGGCCCGGCAGCAATGGGTCGGCTGAGGGTTAAAGCGGGTGACATCGACAAAATTCGGAATCACTTCGATCGGTTTCTCGATATTGAATTCCTGCTCCGTTTCTGCGGCCAAATACCGCGATACGGCGGTAATACCATCCGACATCAGAATCGAAAACCGAGTGATATCATAATACGATTTATCCGCCCCCACCAGCGTAATATCGGTGCCATGCAGGGTCGTGATAATTTTGGGTGTATGATTAGTGGTCAATTGTTTAGCCAAAAACGCCGCCGTCGCATGCGGTATGGCATAATGGACGTGCAACAAATCGAGATTGTACGCTTCGGAAATCTCGGCCAGTTTGGCCGCCAAAGTCAACGTATATGGCGGATATTTAAAAAGCTGGTATGAAATTGTATCAACTTCATGAAAAAATAAATTCGGCTGAAACACATCCAGCCGAAAAGGCAGGGCATAAGCGATAAAGTGCACCTGATGTCCTCGCTCCGCCAGTTTTATCCCCAGCTCAGTGGCTACGATTCCCGAACCGCCCGCCACCGGATAACATGTTATGCCGATCTTTAACTTATCCATGATACTCCGATAAATAAATTAACTGATGCCCCGCTGAATCAAGATTAAGATTCTCATCTATGAAGTCAATTACATTCATGCCGTAACGCGAAATAAAATATACGAGAGCAATGGATCGTTCCGAGGGATTATTAACCGGCATAAGCGCTTTCCGCATTCGTTCGAGTTTACTTTTTACCGATCCGCTTTGGTTAATGTAGGCACTTTCCAGTCTTTTTTCAAGTTCGCCCGTGAGGTAATCCATTTTGCGTTGGTACTTTTCAACTATATTTTTCGAATCGAAATCATACCGATTCGATATTTCGCGCAATTCCCTCATTTTTTCAATGTTAGATTGCCTTATCGAATTAATTTGCAGTTTTATTGAATCGGGAAAATCTTCATTTTGCCGCGTCCTCAATATTTCTTCAAAATCCAAAACAACATCCTGATATTGAAGATTCAAAGATGTCATTAATTTTTCAAATTTATTCTCAATCAAAGTCGCCGATAAACGCGCGGTAATATCAGGGCGAGGCAATTCAAATAAATCAAACAAAGGCATAATTTGCGCCAGATAGGCAATCTCTGATGGACCCGCAATTATATCCAAAACCGGAAAGAGATACGATTGCAAAAGAGATCGAGTAAAAACATCGGGCGAAAAATTTAGAAGATTTGCCTTAATATCCTCTTTAAGGCTCTCTTGTGAATATTTCTTATCTCTCGCGAAAAATTCATCATCTCGCTGGTGAATCGCAATGCGTTCCGGAAAATGGGCAAATAAATGCATTGATGATTCGGGCTTTTGGACCTGCAAATGATAACTCTGCGAAGTGAGCCATTCGTTGGATTCATTCAACACCCGTTTCATTTCTTCATGTTTATCGACGACACTTGTCATAAACGGTGCGCACAATTTTTTAAATTCGGCGTCGTGCGGATTTAACATCACTATTCCATATTGACCAAGCAGATTGAGCCAGTAACGGGCAAAGGCGTCAACGATAGATACCCCTGAAGAATAATATTTTTCAATTGAATTTACGGCCATTTCCTTATAATCATTTTCCGGAAAATGACTCATGAATTTATTGACTTCACGAGTAACCGTATCATCAAAGGACATAGTCCCCACAGGCGGATATTTTCGTTCTTTATCATAATCTATTGCCAGCCGGACTATCTCTCCCCGGGAATCAAATATGTGCGCTCGGGAAATCTCGGCGAAATCATGATCATCAGACGCAATCCAGAATAACGGTATCACGGGAATTTCAAGCTCTTTTTCCAACAACTTCGCTTTCTTCAATACCGTTAGAATTTTCAATAATACCAGATACGGTCCGCCAAATAAACAAGCCTGTTGACCCGCCGTAACCACAACCGATTTCTCATCGGTCAATTTGCTGATGTTCTCAAGAACTCTTTCCGGGGCATTCCAGCCCTTATTTTGGCGCATAAGAATATTGGCTAATTCTCTTTTTGGATATGAAGATTTACTTATCTGTTCGATTTTAAGATTATGCCTGGACGCGCCAAAAATCCCGGATAGTTTTTCGCGATTATAATTAAAATCCAAAAAAAGATCTGAATAACCGGATAATTCAGAATATTTTACTATGGCATCCTTCAATATTTCCCCGCATTTCAGCGTCAATATATAGACTTAGAGAATATAATAATTGCCTGTCCGAAAAAGGTACAAAAGAAAAAACAATTCAGACGGTAATTTGTTTCAAATCCATTTCTTTTTCTTAAAGAAAAATAAGAGCGAAATTGTTATCATGACAACCAGGATCCAGAAAAACAGATAACCGTATTCCCAATTTAATTCCGGCATAATCTTGAAATTCATGCCATACAAGCCGACCAGGAATGTCGGCGGCATCAAAATCGCCGTAAATATTGTCAGTACTTTTATAATCTCATTGGTTCGCGTGGAGACACTGGAGAAATAAACTTCCAATGCCGAAATCAAAGTATCGCGGTGCATATCTGCAATTTCATTGATGCGGGCCATGTGGTCGAGGATATCGCTTAGATAAACCGATGACTTTTCCGAAATAAGCTCGTGTTCTTCGCGGGTAAGAAGCGACAGGACTTCCTGCTGAGGAGCGGCGATTCTTTTCAACTCTTGAATATCGCGCCGCAACTTAAAAATCGTTTTGACCGTCTCTTCATCCGGCTCCTCAAAAACGTCATCTTCCACTGCGTCAATTTCGAATTCCAGCAGATCAAGCGCCGATGTATAATTGTCAACAATCCCGTCAAGAACGGCATGAAAAAGAAAATCCGCTCCGCGCAAAAACAAACGGTCATCTTTACGGGCACGGGCATATAAATTTTCAAAAACCTTATGATCATCAAAATGAACGGTGACCAGGCAATTTTTAGTCAGGAAAAAATCGACTTCGCTAATCTTTAAGCCCTTATCCCGCCCCAGATAATCGGCCAATTGAAAAACCAAAAATAAGTAATTACCGTAGTCATCGAGTTTGGGTCGAGGCACTTCGGAGATGACATCCTCAATGGCCAGGGGGTGGAATTTGAAATCATGAGTCAATGCGAACGATTCCTTATCCGACGGCGCCGTCATATCGACCCACATGATCAACTCGGGTTGGGCAAGGAAGGTGTCAAAATCAATGATACCTTCATAGTAACTCGTTCCGTCTTCGGGATTCCAAATAAAAGTCCTTATCACTTTTCTTCTACCCCATCAGTAATCTCAATTCCCCCATCAGCGACGATATTCTCGACTTCAGCAATTAATTCTTCATCTTCGCTTATCTCGGAAATCGAAAAATTCTCCTTAAAAACAAAAAATGCCGCCAGTATAACCATGGGCAGCATATCGACGATGTATAAAAGAATCGAAAATAGAACCGCTTCTGTTTTTGGAATCGAAAATACATTGAGACTGGCCACAACCGCCAATTGAAACGATCCCAAATTACCGGGCGTAATCGGTATCATCAGCGCCAGATAATTGACAATGATTACTACAACCGCCGCCCAAATAGGCAGATCGAAATTAAACAGGTAGAAAAGAAAGAAAACAGCCCCGACATGACACCCCCAGGCCAGAAATGTATTGAGCGAAATCACAAAAAGCTTGTCGGTTGATTTTATGACCGATATTCCATCATTGAAAGACCTTAAAAATTTTTTTATGATGAGATATACTTTGGGTGATCTGGGCCTGATACGACGGTATCCGAACCCTTCCATGCGGGATTGAAAATGCAGACTACAATAAAATAATATCAAAACAAAAATCGTCGCCCCGCCGATAATATAGCTGACAAATCGATACTCCTCGGGAAATACAAAAACGCTGGAACTCAGCATCATCAATATTATCAATCCGGCGCCATCCAGAACAATTTCCAAAAAAATGGTCGAAAAGGCATAAGTTTTTGAAAAATCGCCTTTTCGGGAAAATAACAGCACCCGCCCGGCCTGTCCCGTCAAAGCTGGGAGCAAAACGGCGATAACCTGCGCCGTCGAATACAACGCCAAAGTAGGCCAAAACAGTACTTTTTTGACTTTACTTACGATCGTCATCCATCGCCACGTTTTAAATACTATCAGCCCGGTGGCACAGGCTAATATGGGAATCAGGTATATCAGGCGTAACTGTTCGGCAACTTCTACGGTGCGAGGAATATCGAGATCATAAAACAGGAAGGCCATGATCCCAACGGCCACAAGCCCACCCCAAAATTGCTTCTTTTTCAAAAATTTAGGCATAAGTCAAAAAATTACCGGCCCTCACCGGTATTAAACAGACATAAAAGGTAGAAAAAAACAGATTGGGTGTCAAACAAAATTGGATATAACTAATGAGGATTAAATTTCAGCGACAGCCTGAATTTTTATCCAGCCTTTCAACCGGTTCTCGAAATCAACCAGATAATACCCCGACTCTTCCCGGTCAATCTTGAAGGTAAGTCCCGAATGAGCCATGAATTGAGTATTATAATCTTCACCCGGACCGTTTTTTATGTCGGTTTGCTGAGATATAACTACCCCTCCCCGAGTCAGAACATCTCTATCGAACTTGACGCCCGTTAGGGCCGCCGAAATTATGAATAAGACCAAAAGAACGACAAATATAGGAGATGACACACGCCACCAGCGATAGATGTACCGGCCCAGAACAACCGCCATAACCAAAATATACAGAATCAAAGCAATCCACGTTATCTCGATAAGACTGAATGAATCGAAAAATCGATTTATGTATTGAAAAAAGATCGTTTCCTGAGAAATTTCAATTTTATCAATGGTAAACTGGCGGGCGAATTCCAGATTGGCCCGGATATCCTCATCGTGTGGATTCAATCGTTTGGCCCGGATATAATTCTTTATCGCCTGTCCCAACATCCCTTCTCGAAAATAAGCATTCCCCAAATTATAATAAAGCTCAGCCGATTGATAACCGCCTTGAATTACTTTTTCATATTCACCGATAGCTTTGCGATATTCTCCATCGGTATAAAAATTATTTCCCTGTTTAAAATTATACTCTAAAGTACTGGCAAATGCGGCTGGCGCAAGCGCCAACGCAATCAATGACAATGACAATAGGAAAACGGCTGTTAAATTACTCATAGCTCGTCCTCCAATTTTAGGATTGCCTTTCCCGCTCTATCAAACAGATTCTTTCGTGCCATTTTATCAATTGAGGAACCGGCAAATCGTCCGAAATCAGCCTCTTTCAAAACCTCCCGAATTTCCGAACGAATGTTTTCCGCGATACCATTTTCAATTAAAAGCTCTTCCAATGATTCCGAGGTCAATCCATACTCGGATATGTTTAGCTTATCACCAACATACTGATAAACGGCACCCGATAACTCAGCGAAAAACTCATCTTCGTTCTTTGATAAACAGCCTTCGGCGGCCTTAAGTCGTTTTTTTACGGCGCTTTTGGCCCTCCGAGAACGGGCATAAGCAATATCGCCCTGCAATTTCCGACGCCTCCGTACATCGACCAATCCACCTAAAAGAACCAGGGCCGGTAATGCTACCGCCGTCAGGAAATAAGGAGAGGTCAAAATGACGCTGCCGACAGGATACAGCGAACCGTTTTCTGTTTTTATATGCCTGATATCGGTCGCCTGAAGATTAATTATCTGACCCGCGACAGGATTATAAGGGATATCTGTTCCCGCCGTTAGTTCGCCCTGTTTTACGTTAAATGCGATGGGTGATGTCCTGGCGACTCGATATCGGCCCTTTTCCGGATCAAAAAATGTCAATTCCAAAGGTTCAATCGTCTGCATCCCGGGAAGTTTGGGTATTAACAAATACTCGAAAGTTTTGGTACCGCCGATTTCATTTCCGATATTGGCCGGCTTTAAATCCGAAGATGATTTTTCAAATCGGAAATTATCCATTGATGGAAATCGCGGCTCAGGAATCGAGCGAGTATTACCCCGTCCCGCTATTTTTACCGTAAGAGCGATCGCCTCATTGACCTCGACTTCGGGTTTATCGACGCTCGCCGATATTCGATAATCGCCAACCGCACCGGAAAACTCACCGGACTTCCCCGCCGAGGGCAAAGGTTTCACCGTAACAGTTATCGGATTCGATTTAATTTGAACTCTCTTGGTCGGTTGGAAAAAATTGTCAAATAGGGAAAAAGGATCCCGGCTGCGTCTACTTTGTCTTTCAGGCACTAAAGCCGTAATTCGGGCCGGACCAATCGTTAGCTTTCCCGGCTTTGTAGGAAATAGGGCCTGCCGTAGTTCAACTACCGAATACTCTTTCCCGTTTAAAATTTGATTATATGTTCTTTGGGGCGGGATAACAATCGGCCAAAAATCAGTCACGCTGGGCGTATCATATTTTGCTTGCGGATTGCTTATCCGGGACTGCCTGTAAAATTTAATGCTGAGAGTTATCTGCTCATCCACATAAGCCCCGGTCTTATCCACTTCGGCCGTCATAAAAACTTCTCTTTGCCGACCCTGGGAATCGACTGATTGATTACCCAGAGGTCCCGACGCTTCGCGAGCCGAGCCTACAACTTCTATTGCCAGTTCATTCGATTCATATCGTTCATTACCATAAACCAGCCATGCGGAACGAATGGGAAATTTACCGGTTCGTTTGGGAGATAAAACAAAATTATACGTCAGCGTAATATTGATTTCATTATTGCTCTGATTAAACATCGAAGACTTTCCCGAGGGAGAAATATCAAACATCGGCAACGGTGGAAGTTTTGGGTCCGGTAGATTGAGTTGCTTACTGGTGATGACTTTGATGCTCAGCGTTGCTTTCTCTTCCTGACCGATTTTATCCCGGCTGAGAGATATTTCCAGCTTGATATCTTCCGCAGCAAATGCAATATCAGGAATAATGCAAAAAATTACCGTCAGAGTGATAATAATCGCCCTGTATATGAAATCCCGTTTTACCAATCCTTACCCCGATAATTTGAACGAATTTTCATTTGCTTTTTATTTTCCTGATTCTTCTTCTCGTCTTCTTCCAAAGCCCGTAATATGCGAAGAGCGTCTTCTTTGCTCATTTCATTGGGATCAACTTCCTGTTGTTCCTGCGCCTGTTGTTTTTCTTGCTCCTCGTTTTTATCACCTTCTTCGCCCGATTCTTTTTGCTGAGCCTGTTCTTCCTTCATCTGCTTTTGTTCTTGCTGTTCCTGATCATGGTTATGTTGCGGGTCCTGACAATTCTCTTTATCGCACTGTTGATTCTGACCTTTGGGCTGTCTTTCCATTTGTTCTCTCAAGCTATTCCTTGCCAGCTCCAAATTATATTTCGCGTCCATATCATCGGGATTTATCTCCAATACTCTTTCAAATGAGTTAATCGCCTTATCATAAGCCGACTGAAGGAAATAGCCACTGCCCTGATTGAAGTACGCATTCGCCTGCAAATCAACATTCTCGGTATTGAGGGCATGATTATACTTCTCTACTGCCTCCTCGTATTTGCCTGATTTTAAAAGCGCGTTTCCCTGATTAAAATATATTTCAGGCGTCTCCGGCCGTTCAATCTCGGCTTCATGATAAAATTCAAGCGCCTTACTGTATTCGCCGGCGTCAAATGCCTCATTCCCCTTATCAATCAGCGAAGAAACGCTGGCTCCCAGCGCCGGGCTTACCAATAACAACAATACTGAAAATGCTAATCTTTTTATCATACGAACTCATCCTTTTTCTTCTTTATACGTTCGGGAATAAAAACTTCCCAAATAATAAACATCAAAGCGAATGCCAGCGGCCATTGAAACCGGTCATCATATTGTAACAGCAGTTTTCCTTCGAGTTCCTTTTTTTCCATCCCCGATATCTCGTCAAATATCTTATCCAATTCAAGCTCAGACGGTGTCGCGCGGAAATACCTGCCCCCGGTTTCGAGAGCGATTTTTTGCAGAATCGCTTCATCCATTTTGGAAATTATAATCTCGCCCTCTTCATCTTTCTTAAAACTTATCCGTTCGCCCTGCTTGTTATATATAGGAATCGGCTCGCCCTGGGGATTACCGATGCCGATAGTATATATTTTAATTCCCTGCTTCCTTGCCTCTTCGGCGGCAGCGATGGGGTCAGTGTCATGATCCTCGCCGTCGGTCAATAGAATAAGTACTTTGTGTTTTCGTTCCCGGCGTTCAAAACCGGTCGTTGCTTTGCGAATCGCGCTGCCGATTGCCGTCCCCGGAACATTTATGATCTCTGTCTTGATGATATCGAGAAATATCCGGGCGGCCCGGTAATCCAGGGTCAGCGGGCATTGAATAAACGCTTCTCCCGCAAAGGCAACCAAACCGACCCGGTCGCCCTGCAATCTTTCCGGAGTCATCAAACCACGTATTTCCTGCCTGGCTTTATCCAATCGGGAAATCGGCCCCGGTATGACGTCCAGCGCCTCCATCGAACGAGATACATCGATGGCAATCATAACGTCGAGCCCTTCCCGTTTTACCATTTCCATGTGCGTCCCCAACTGAGGCTTGGCCGCCGCCAGACTCAGGAAAAGTATGGCCGACAAAAGCATGGCCGCCTTGCCTGCCTGCCGGGAAAACGATATGCCCGATGCGGCTCGCATGATTAAAGGAATCTCGCCGAACCGGGCCAGAATTTTCTTTTTCCGCTCAATGGCAATCCAGTAGAATAATCCCAATATGGGAATCAGAAGTATTCCCAGCAGATATAACGGTTCATAAAATCTCATCGCATCATGCCCTACGGTATTTTCCTGAAATAGGTCTGACTCAAAAACATCTCTACCATTAGAATTATAAATCCGAAAATCACAAACTCGAAAAACAATTCCTCATACTGCGTGTACTCATGAACATAAATTTTCGTTTTTTCCAGTTGGTCGATTTCCGAATAAATCTGTTCCAGTTCTGTCTCGGAGCGTGCCCGGTAATATTTGCCCCCGGTTTTATCGGCAACCTGGGTCAGTAATTCCTCATCGATTTCATTGGGCAAATACTGATACCTTTTACCAAAAATCGTCTGTACCGGATACATGGCGTTACCCGGTTTACCGGCACCGATAGTATATATTTTAATACCCATCGTTTTGGCGACATTGGCCGCCGTAAGAGGATCAATCTCACCGGCGTTATTGACTCCATCAGTCAAAAGAACAATTATTTTTGACCTTGCTTCGCTCTCCCGCAGACGATTAACCGAATTGGCCAGCGCCATCCCAATCGCCGTGCCGTCTTCGATCATTCCAAAGTCAATCTGTTCAAGGAAACTTTTCAGTATTCCATAATCAAGTGTCAGCGGGCATTGGGTGAATGAATTCCGGGCAAAAACGACCAGTCCGATTCTGTCATTGGTACGCCGATCAATAAATTTCCCAATTTCTTCTTTGGCCACATACAGGCGATTATGCGGCTTGAAATCTTCCGCTTCCATTGAGCCCGAAATATCAAGCGCCATTATAATATCGATTCCCTCGGCATCAATGTCACGCTGTTCGGTGCCCGATTGCGGGCGAGCCATAGCAATAATCAGAAAAGCAAGAGCCAGAAGACGAAGCCAAAATAAAAGCGGTCTGAATTTTTGGCGCATAGTTTTCTTGCCGGTCTTGACGAGCGACACATCCGAATAACGCATCGATGCCGAACGGCCCGGCATTTTCTTGATATAATACCAGACCATCAACCCGATTATCAGAGCCCCGATGAGAAATATAAACCAGCCCGGAATCTGGAACAAAATTATGTCCCATCCTTCGAATTTCAGGATTCTCATTCCGCATCCTCCTTATTCTCGTCTGAGGCAGAATTGGCCGCCAGCACAGCACGCAGTTCCGGTGGGGCATATTTCAATTCACCGAATTCCTCGTCCTGAATTCCTTGATAAGAAGGGATATATATATCCGGAGTCTCATGCTCCGGCAACGTATAGGTCAAATCACGGCCTCTATCAATCAGCGAAAAAGTGGTTTGCCAGTCAGTTACCGGCTGTTCAGTGGGCGGAATAAATTTGGCGAATTTTATCAGGTCGGCCTGTTCGAGAAATTCGGTAAATTCTTTCGTATAATTTTCATCAACCGAAAGTTCATTTAATTTTTCTTTAATTTCCGAGGTTGTCAAATCAATGGCGTCGAACTCAAATTTCTTACCGACAAAGCGCCTGATAATCTCGGTCAGCTCAATATAAAATAATTTCAATTCGCCTTTTTCGGGAAGATTTTTATCTTTGAGTTCCGCCAGATCGGCAAAAGCGATTTCCCATGCGGGACGAGGATCAATGTATTCTTCCTCTTCTCTTTTCCTCCATTTGAACCACCATAAAGCGAATATCCCCCCGCTGACAAATATTACCGCCCCAAAAATACTCCAGATCAAAACCGTGTTATCACCCGGAATTGAAACCTGGCCACGGATATCCACTAACCGCAACGTATCGGTCTGCGCTCCCTCCCCCAGAACCGATTTGATATTAATCTTTATCGGATCCGACGATAGAACCCGTTTCGTCGAATCGGGCATCATATATTCTATCGGAAGCGGTGGGATGATATACTCGCCGGTCGTAAAGGTTCTCATACTGAACCAGAGCGTCTGCCGTAACCGGCCGTCTTCGAGTTTTTCTTCTTCTCCGGCCTTATAATCTTTGACATCGAATTGACCGAGATTAGCTCCCACCGCGGGAGGAGTAAGGACGATAGTTGAATCATAGGCGACGCTAATCGTATATTCAATCAAATCCCCGATAAACGCCGTCTGTTTATCAACCGAGGCGGTTATCTCGATTTCACCCGTTGCGTATATATTACCGCATAAGACAACGACTGCGGATAAAATAATTACTGGATGCCGCCAATTCATTATTTCAAATTCTCCTCGAATTTCTGAACCGGTTCGGCCTGCAATAAAACGCTGATATATTCATTCATCGCTTTCTGCCCCAGATAATTCATATAATCCTGAGCAACGTTCTGATTAATAGCATCAAAATCCTGATTGTCGTACTTTTCTTTATTTGCCTCATAATACATTTTTAACTCAGATGTATCCGGCTTGACCGTGGGGGCAATCTTTTTGCTGGTATAGTATTGAACCAAATAGTCCTTTTCGATGTCCTTCAAGGCTTTTTGCATTTCGCCGGAACGATCAAATCCTTCGCGCATGGCCGCATGATAAATCAACTCCCGGCCTATTAGCTGATTGAGAAACTCTTTCTTTCCTTCCGGCGATAAGTACTGATTGCGCATACTTTCCGGGATCGATTCGAGAGCCTTATTAAAATCAACCAGGGTAATCTTATCCGACCCTACGATTGCCACAATTTTCCCAACGGCTGTATCGGGATGGGCGCTGGCTTGAGCATCCAACTCACGGCGAGCATCGAGACGCCGTCCCATTTTTTCCAGGCTGGCAATCAGGTTTTTGCCCGCCTCATCATAATACGACCCGTTTTCGTCGAGAGAACGGGAACGGATATAATGCGCCGCGGCCTGTTGATAATCGCCGATTTCCTCGAAGTATATCTTCGCGATCAAATAATTTATCGCGCCTCGCTCTGCCGAGTTGAGTTCAGCTTCATTCAGGATTTTTTGATATTCCTCAATGGCCGCTTCGGGCAGATTGTTATCGGCCAGTTCTCCCGCCAGTTTCCGAGCCGAAGATACAATTTCATCTTCCGGACGGGGCGGCAAATTAAAATATATCAAAACAGCTACCGCCAGAGCACCAAGTGCGAGAACCATTGTTATAATCTGCATCACCGAAATTTTACTTTGTCCAGCCATCAGCGTCGTTTCTCCCTCATTTTGAAAAACTGTACCAGCGGTATCGTATACGGCTTATCCGTCCTGATTTGAATAAAATCCATATCGATCAATTTGAGATCTCGCTGTAGATTACTAACTGTTTCCTGAACCTGCTCTGAGAATTCTTTCCGGAATCGGGCTGACGAGGTATCGAGCACAATCACTTCACCCGTCTCGGCATCTTCCAATTCAATCAATCCATAATTATCAAAGGCTATTTCGCGTGGATCGGATATTTTGATTGCGATAACATCATGCTTACGGTTGGCTATCTGAAGCGGCCTGAAGTAATCTTCCGACAGAAAATCCGATATCAAAAATACTACCGAACGACGTTTTGTTACTTTGCTGAAAAACTCCAGCGCTCCGGCTATATCGGTTTTGGTATGCTCCGGAGTAAAATATAAAATTTCCCTGATAAGCCTCAGCACGTGCGGTTTGCCTTTTTGAGGCGGGATATATTTTTCTATTTTATCGGTGAAAATTATCAGGCCGACTTTGTCATTGTTTTTGATGGCCGAAAACGCCAGAAGAGCGCAAAGCTCCGCCGCCAATTCCTCTTTATATCTCTCAAAAGTCCCAAACCGTCCCGAAGAAGAAGCGTCAACCAGAAGTGTTACCGTTAATTCGCGTTCTTCCTTAAATTTCTTGACGTGGGGAATTCCTGTTCGAGCCGTAACATTCCAGTCAATCAGGCGGATATCGTCTCCGGGATAATATTCACGCACTTCTTCAAACTCAATCCCCTGTCCTTTAAACGTCGAATGATATACTCCGGAAAAGAGGTCATTGACCAGTTTGCGTGTGCGAATCTCTATACGCCTGATTTTTTTGAAAATATCTTTGGGTATCATAGCGGCTTACGGCACCTCAATCGTATCAAAAATCCTCTGGACAATATCGTCCGCCGTCGTTTCTTCGGCTTCCGCTTCGTAAGTAACCAGTATCCGGTGACGCAACACATCCAGACCTATTGCCTTGACATCTTCGGGAGTAATATATCCGCGGCCTTTCAAAAAGGCGTGAGCCTTGGCGGCCAGGTTAAGATATATCGACGCTCTCGGCGATGCGCCGTAGGCAATCAGGTCGGTCAGGCTTCCCAATCCGTATTTTTCGGGATTACGGGTCGCAAAAACGATATTAAGGATATATTCTTTTACTTTCTCATCAACATATATTCCGGTGACGACTTTGCGAGCCTCAATAATGTCTTCCGAGCTAACCGTTGCCGACACTTTCAATTCATTGCCAACCGTCATGCGATCCATAATAATTCGTTCTTCTTCGATAGAAGGATAAGTTATTTTCAATTTGAAAATGAATCTATCAATCTGCGCTTCGGGGAGCGGATAAGTCCCCTCCTGCTCAATCGGGTTCTGCGTCGCGAGAACCAAAAACGGCTGATCAAGAGCAAAAGTCTCATCGCCAATTGTCACTTGCCGTTCCTGCATCGCCTCCAGTAATGCCGATTGCACTTTTGCAGGGGCGCGGTTGATTTCATCGGCCAGAATTATATTGGAAAAGATTGGTCCCTTTTTAACCGAAAATTCTCCTTTTTGAGGATTATATATCATCGTTCCAATCAGGTCGGCTGGCAACAGATCGGGAGTAAACTGAATCCGCCTGAACCCGGTGTCGATAGCTCCTGCCAGAGATTTCACCGCCAGGGTTTTTGCCAATCCCGGAACGCCCTCAAGTAGTATATGCCCGTCCGCCAGAAGTCCGATCATCAGCCGCTCAATCATATATTTCTGACCTACAATTATCGTCCCCAGTTCCGCTGAAAGTTTTTCGATAAATTCAGATTTCCGCGCCACTTCTTCCTGAATCTGTTTGATATCGAGGTCCATATATCCTCCACTTTATTTAGATAATTTGTTTTCGAAAAATCGATATATCTTTTGGTACAATTCCTCAACCTCACCCGGAGAAGGAGAAACAGGGCTATATTTTTCTTTCTGCAATAATTCCAGCCAGGCAATTAAGGACGTTTTGTCTTCGCTGTCATCTAGTTCCTGGACTTTCGCGATTATTTCCTCGCCGGTTTTACTCGAAACCTCAAGATTGAGTTCTTTCTCCAGATAATTTATCAAAAGCCGATACGTCCGCGAATAAAACAACTTCTTATCGGCTACGGTATCTTTTTTAATCTCTCCCATTGACGTTATATAAAAGCGATCTTCGACCCTGACTTCTGCGTCCCGTTCTTTGGAACGCTTAATATAGAAATAAGCAATTACGGCAATGCCGATAATCATCACGACCGCGATGACAATCAGCAATACCGTATTATCCGATTCTTCTTTGGGAACCGGCTTTGCTATTTCCACCATCAGTTGACTCGTTTGCAAGGGTTGAATTTCACCGGTAACAGTATTGGTAGCATTGAGAGATAGAGGATGAATTACTCCGGTTCCGTAATCGGTCGGCTCAAGGATGTAGACGAATTTCCGTGTTGTTAATTCAAGATTTGACGCGCTATCCGTTGGAGTGGCCAAAATTGTTGAAGATGACCCAAGGATCTGGAATTTATCCAGTTCAGGGATAGGAAAATTATCAATCTGATATAAAGAAGGCTCACCCTCCCAGGTTAATTGAATGACCAGGGTATCCTTTTGTTCGAACGCGATGGCTCCGTTTGAGATTTCGGCCGAAATTCCGATGCTGCCCGAATGAGCCGAGGCGGATAAAATCACAAAGAAAATCGTACTAAAAATCGTTGCCGCGTTAAATATTTTTCTCATAATAGACACCAATTAATCACCACTTCCAAAATCAGTCAAGTTCTTTTATATCCTGGGCTAAGGTCAATTATACAGAGTAGATTTGGAAAAGTTTTCAAAAAATATGTTAATGTCTGTTAATATTCACGGCCCAAAATTAATGCCAATATCCCGAGCAGCATTTCAAGTTTCATGAAAAGTGAGACGAGTCTCAATCTCTTCCTGTTTAATGAAAATCCCAGCCAGATAAACTGTAAAAGTGCAGGTAATATCACTCCCAATAATGTGATATACAAAAACACTATATTAAACCACTCCAGCTTATATACGCCAATAGTCATTACCGTCAGGACGGTAAACAATATATATACAATTATTATTGCTTTGATAGGGCTTCCTGAAATCGGTCCCGTTCGACTTCCCATAACCGAATCTCCGGTACAATCCTGGATATCTTTTATGATTTCACGGCCAAAATGAGCGATAAAGGCGAATCCCGCCGCGGCCAAAACTCCCGGATAAATAAAAATATCTTCGGGTCGAGCCGCCACTCCTCCAAGGATAAAAGTTAACCCTCCCAATATTGAGATAACAGCATTTCCCCAGTACGGAGTATGCTTGAGCCTTAGATTATACCACGTCACCAGAATTATCCCGAGAATAGCGATTGTGATTCCAGCCCAGTTGAGAAAAAAAGCGAAAATTCCGGAAGCTGCCAAAAACATAATAGCCAAGGCGCGCGCCGAGCCGATCGATATTTGTCCGGTTGGAAGCGGACGGCACGGATGATTTATAACATCCGATTTTCTATCTACGATATCATTGACAACATTACCGTAAGCACACACAAAAAACGCCGCAATCGCCGGTATATATATTATTTTGAATTCTCCTGGGATTGAAGCCAGATACTGCCCCACTATGACGGCCAGAGAAGCGATCAGGCAATTAGGAAGTCGAATCAAGCTGGAATATTTCCAATAATCGGTCACCTTTATGATTTAGATGATTACCAGGCTTCAGTCAAGCTAAAACTTGGTCCGCAAACCAAAATGAAGCTTCCCCTGCCCCAGATTATCGTTCTCGCCCCATCCGGCTTCAAGAGTAACTGAAGTATTTGACTTCGCCGCAAATATCCCCGCTCCGAAACCGGGTTTGAGTAGTTCTTCGTTTATCAGATCGCTTCCCGGAGATAATTTGAGAGAATAGATATAACCTATATCCGAAAATATGTATAGTGATGCGGCGGTAGAGGGTCGGTAGCGCAATTCCGCCTGCCCAAGGGCTACGCGTCGTCCGGCAAACTGTTCCTGCCGATATCCTCTCAATGATCCGTATCCCCCGAGCTTAAATTGCTCCGAGAAATCAATGAGGTCACGGGAAGTAATATATATCCGATTTTCAAAATTCAAGCGAAATACTATATGATTTGTAAGAGGTATAAAATTATCAGCCGAAATGGAAACTTTGCTGTCGTTATTGATAACACCTGTCGCGACGGTATCGGGCCAGCTTACCCTGCGAATATATGAAATACTCCCGCCGAGCGAACTCCCCTTCGATGGATTCAGTGCGTCATCAAGATTGGAATACTGATAAGAAAACTCCCCTGTCCACGCCCGAGAAGGCGCTTGTAACATATTTTGAGCTTCGGTTTTCGTCCATGAAATCGCACCTGATAATTTAGTATGTTTTCTGATCTGAATCGTGAGAGCCCCTTCGATTGAAAACAGATGGTAAAAATCACCGTTATCAATTTGACGAAAACGCCCGGAAATTTCCAATAAATCAGGAGTAAATACCGGCTGAAGATACCCGAATTCGATTCTTGACGACAGTCTGTCTTTTCGGTCAAGCAACAAATCAATTCGGCGACCGCCGCCAAAAATGTTCTTCGATTTGAAATTCAAATAGCCGACAAACTCACCGTCCCGGTCGCCCCGTCCGGGCAAATAACCTCCGGCAAATTCAATCTGGTTACTTTTCAACTCAGATAAGATGAATGTCAGTTCTACCCCATCATAATTCTGATTTGGGATTACCGATGGAATTGTGTCAATAGACAAAAATCCGCTATTACTTATTTTTTCAGCGGCGCTTTCGATATTAGAGAAAATTAAGGCATCTCCAGCTTTAAGCCCCGATAATTTTTCAACAAAATCGGGAGACGTTTTGGAAAGCCCCTTAAACCTGACCCGCTCCAGATTCACGGGAGGACCGGTTATAAGTCTTAAATTGAGTTCTAATGAATTGTTATAATGCGTCACACCAACTACGTTTAAAGATGCAAAAAAATACCCCTCATCTTGATATTCATCTAAAATCTCTGATTTGATAGATTCGATATTTTCCCTCGACGCAATTACATCGGTCAATTGATTGATTTGCTTACTAATTTTTTCGCCGTCAGATTTTATTATTTCAAGATTTATCAGGTCAACATAATACACCGGTCCCGCAATAATGGTTATTGTCGAATCATTAATGGATATTTGATTATTCAAATAACCTGACGAGATAAGAAACTCACCCAACGTATCCGTGGCCCTGTCGCGCTTGATATTCGCAATGATTTTTTCAATGCCGGTTTTGACGAATGTATCGGGCATATCTCCGGTGTATTCAACCGCGAATTGATTGGCGCTTATATTCATGCACAAACATATACAGGCGCTTATGTATAATATGAAATTAGAATAACGCAACCAGCTCACCTCTTCCGGTAAATTCAGATTCTCGATTTTCATAGAATACATTTCTCATACTGGCGGTTATTCTCATCGCTTTACCGATTTTATAATTCACTATCACTGAAATTTGCCCTGATTTTCCGAAACGATGACCGTCGGTCACGAAATATTCCGGTGTGGTGAAATGTTCCTTTTCGGATAAATTACGAAATTCCCCTCGAAAACGAAATTCACCCCGGCCGGAATATCGGGCGATTGCCTCGATTTTTGTGGCAAACCCTTCTCCCCGTCCCCCATTTTTTGATTCATTAAAACGCACATGCTCAAGCTCAGGCATAATTTGAAATATTCCACCTGCATATATCAATTCCCATCCATATTTCGAGGTTCGTATTTTCGCGGCAATTAATCCGCTGCCCGATTGCCCGGTGCGGATATGATTATATTTCAAAATTGAATTCAGTTTTGAAGAAAGAGCATTTTTTATTTCGGCTTTGTAGTTTTTCGAGTCTTTAAAATTAGATAGGCCGCCGTCTTGCTCTCTGAAATTGTGAGTAAAAATGAAATTTAGCACATAGAATCTCATTCGGGGGAAAAGTAATAACATATATCGTTCTCGGCGGATGCGGTTCACATAATCCACACCCGATCGACTTGTCCACGGGAGCACCCACGATAGATTTCTTCTGTCTTTACCCACGGCCTCCTCAACAATTTCAGACCGCAGGCGGAAAGCAAACTGGCTTAACCATAAATGATATTTTTCGAGAAATCCTGCCCGTCCCGGATTTAAGGTAATATTGTGCGTTTTCTCACCTCGTGTAATTGAAACCGCCTGACCGACTTCTTGACGGACCCTGATAAAATCGCCATCTATATCAAAAAAATACTGGTCATCCTCAAAACGATAATTTCCCTGACCGCTTTCTACTTCAATATATCTGAATTCCGATGATTTCCCCAGCTCGCTATTTTGACGATAATCCGCCTGAAGGGACAACCACCCGTCCGGAGCCAGATATCGCATAGTCGTGGCGAAAAGCCTTGCGGTTCGATCATCGCGAAATGAATCAAGGCGCTTTTGATTAAGGATTGTACCGGTAAAATTAAGCTTCAGCCGCCCAAGATTCTCATCCGAATTAAACGTTACCTTGTCAAGTCTCGGCCCTTTGCGCCCATAATCATCGCTTTGAAAATCAACCCGCCGAGAAACTGTAAGGACAGTATTACGAATGAATAGATCCGATTTGTATTCAGAGTATTTTTCGACATCCGGTACATTCTCGAAAAAATCCTTCTTCAATTCGTTTATAAATTCCAGATCAATCCGGGATGTTTTAGGACCTTTTATGAGCAATCCCGCCGAGTATTGTTCAAAAAGCCCCTTCGATTCAGAAAGTATTTTATCATGCGAATTCCCAACTTTGTAATTCATTCGCGGGCTTATAAAATTATCCGTGAAATTTGCAGCTTCAATATTAAATCGATACGCTCTCAAAATTTCACCATAATTAATAAATCCACCATCAAATGCGAATTTATGATTAGAGAATGTAAACCGGTGCTCGGATTCGAAGCGAAATTCGTCCCCATCAATTATCTCTTCGGGAAGCGCCCACATCCTGTTATTATCGGGGATATTGACTCGATAGATCGGATTATAATTCTTGCTCTGGTATCTGACCATGGTCTGAGATTGCATTTTTTTATTAGTATGCGAAAACTTCGCCTTCATTCGGCTGCGAAAATTATCCTCGTCGTCGATATTGGAAAATAAATTTTCATCACGGTCATTGCCGTGATATTCAATACTGATTATGCCTTCACTGTACGGCCTTATTTCCGCGGCAGAGTAGAAAAAACTGTTTGATGACGGCAGGGGCAATAATCTAACCGGCAAATAATCACCTTGCCCCGCCCCGTTGAATTGAAATACATTTTCGCCAAGGCGGATATAATCACCCTGACTTTCCCCGACGAATGAAAACTGAACAGAATATTCCCCCCTTCCCGATCCGACGAATTCATAATACTGGTTCCCCGCGGTATCAATTGTAAGCACATAGTCTCCTGCTGTATCGGCCGTGGCGCCGCTTTGAAAGGCGCGCGAAATTGAATCACCCGCTGCAGACAAACTAACGATATCCGCCGGACTCAATGACAAAAATCTTAGCCTGTCTTTTTCCTCTAACTCGCGCCTCCCTCCGAATGATAATCTCAATCGATTGCTGAATAGATTTATATCCTGTGACAATTCATAGACTGCCTGAGAATAAAAATTGTCAGCTTCCTCAAAATCAATCTCCATGCGGCTGCGGGAGGTTATCAATACTGCCGGTGAAAATGTTATCCTTCCGGCGGAATAATCAATAACATAATGGCGATCAGTGCGTCCTTCGAGGAGCCGTCCGTCGACATAGATTTTTTCCGAACCCGCCACAATCGCAACCGGAACGCCCGCCCGGCTGTTTACTTGATAAGGCCCCTGTTTGCCGTCAATACCCCGGATTCGTGCGATATGAAATTTACCGGCCGGCCGCCCGATTGAAGCCGCGGCTTTATATTGATTGAATTTAAAGACACTCGATATTCCTGTAATTCGTTTTTGCGGTAAATATGGATTTGATATGGATGGAATATCTCCCGCTCGGGCCGTCAGTTGTTTTCCCTTGATCTCAAAATAATATTTATCGAGTTCCGATAATAGCATTGTCGATCCGCCCGGACCTATCGGGTTATTTACGGAATTGATCTTATCGGAAACCGAACCCTTGATTTCTAAATCCGAACCAATGCGGGCATCAAAGTCAACCGATAATCCCTGAGAAAAATTACTCTGACCCGATTTTCCGACGTTAAATGCGAATGATTTGTTACCCGATAGGTTTATCTTCCTTAAATCCGATGGGCGATGTCGATCTGTTGATGGCCTGATACCGGAACCGGGCAGATTGATAAATTTTCTACCCTCTCCCGGTTTATTTCCCGATGATTCAAACAGCCATTTGGGAAGGTGAAAAATACGGACGTCGATACTATCGCAATCAATCCTCGTTAAAATCTTCAGTCTGCCTGTGCGAGGATGAAGGCGATAGTCGATTCCCCGCCGAAGGATCTTGCCGCCGCAATAAATGGAATCGGAATTATCCGCAAACGGCTCCAAACCGGTCTGAATTAGAGTATCATCCGGTTGAATTGCCAATTTTATGCTGAGATATTCCCCGTGCGCGCAAGGATTAAGGAAAATAGATAACGCGGCTAACGCCAAAAAAATAACCGCCACTTGACATCTATCCGGATTAATCCTTATTGGCCTCATAAATTATACGGTAGATTAAAATTTCGTTATTACCGGTATTGGCAACAAATAACTTGCCATCGGGAGTTACCGTCAGGGCTTGTACATTATCCAATTTTGTATCCGGACTCATTTCTTTAAGGCCGTCAAATATTAGTTTTCCGGAATTATGAAAAGCCATAATTGTCCTTAACCGACTATCTGATACCCAGACCAAACCATTGTTTCCAACCGCCACCGCTTCGGGACTTTCAAGCATTTGACTTCCAATTTGCCGAATGAAATTTCCATAATCATCAAAAACGGCGATGCGTTTGTTTCCCATATCGGCGACATAATGATTACCATCCTGATCGAGTGCCAGCGATTTTGGATTAAGAAGCGTTCCCTGGCCGTATCCAAAATCACCGATGTACCGACTGAAATGATTAAAATTATCCATCCGGATAAGGCGCGAATTATCATAGTCGGCTACCGTCAATTCCCCCATCGGCGACACTGCCAAACCCGAATAGTAGGTCAACGTTGATATAATCTCTTCGGGGTCGTCTTCCGGGATAATTTCCTCGACAAAATTCAAATTGGCGTCAAGATGTACCACGCGCCTGTTTCCGGTATCGAGAACATAAAGATTGAGTACCCGATCAACGAATAAATCATTCGGGTTTTGCAGACGTCCCATACCTGTCCCATAGCCGCCGTAATCACGAATCGTCTTTAAATTCTGATCAAGCTTTATTATACGATGATTGCCATTATCGCTTATATATATATCGCCTCGTGTATCAATCGCCAGACCGGAAGGCTGCAGTAAATCATGTGTCAATATCCGCCCGGAAATTTTATTTTCAAAAATGAGAGAAACAGGTCCTGTAATCGAGCTATTAATATTATCCGGAACGGGAGGCGGCGCGTTACCACCGCATGAAACGAGAATTATCAGACAGATAATTACCGCCGGTCGCATCTCAAAACTTCCGCGTCAAAGATAATTTAATCTCGGGATTCCTCCCAAAGATCTTTGGTGACACTTTCATATGATATTCGCCAAATTGCGTTAATGAACTTACTTTTTTCTTGGCCGATTTAACCGTCCGGTAGGTATCAATAGCAGAAACAACCCGATTGGCAATCGCCAGACCGATAAGAAAAGTCGAATTGCGAAAAGCGGTCTTGGCCTGATCTTTCAATTCTTTGTATCTCAGACGCCGCTCTTCCGAATCCCATTGCCAATCGTATTCATCAGTATCGGGGTAATACGGTCGGTCGGGATGATATAAACGGCCGAATTGATTGTATTCATCCCGATTATCATAAAATCCAACCATATCATAAAAAACATCATCTTTACCGGACGTATTGACTCCGCCATAAGCGGAAGCAAGCGACAAATAGTCATCCTTTTTCCATCCGCCGTAAACACGATAGGCAATAAAACCGCTCCAGATAGCCGCCTCGACTCCCAAAAATACCTGACCTTTGAACCTGGAACCGGCATAATATTCTCCCGCTCCTGGGATAAGAATGGATAGAAACAAAGCCTTCTTCATGGACAATTTGCTTTTATCCGATTCGGGCTGGGACATATCGAGAAAAGTCTTGCCGGTATCGCTCAGTCCTGACATAAGGAAATGCCTTGATATTGGAGGAAACGGCTTAATCACACTCGATGAATTGAAAGAAAACTCCACCGCCAGACAATTACCCGCGAATATCAATAATACTAACGCTATAGATAAAAATATCTTGTTCATATCATCCTAAAATTTATATGTCATTGTTAACATTGGAAAATATTCATCATTCAATTGCGCCGTATGGGCTTTGACCGAAACTTTATTTGCCAGTGTATCCAGGTTTTTATTATGGCTTCGGGCCGCCAGAGCCGCTTCAAATCCGGAGATAACATGATTAATCATCGAAACAACAATCGAAGTCGTCGCCTTATCATACATTTTATTGGCATCATGCCGCATCGTTTCATAATGCATCCGCATTGCCGAATAAGTTCCAGGGTGCGGGTCCCCGTCGGAATCTTGATAATTGACATCCGCCCAGCCGTAAACAAACTGATTGTACTTACCTATCATCTCATAATATTGCTGAGTCCTGGTGTCTGGTAAATGATGAGTAAAAAGCGGAAATCCGCGATCATTCAGAACTAACTCATCATCTCTATAACCCCAGTGCATTTCCAACCAATCACTGTATGTTCCCTCGCTCCAATTAGTATTGGCATAAGTCTCATAGGCCGTTGTCTTGTCATCGCCCTTGCCGTTGTAGATAATATGGCCGGTCCAGGCCAGCGCCTCCAATCCCAAAAACGCCACTGCTTTAATTTTGGAGCCGTTATAC
Organism: Candidatus Zixiibacteriota bacterium; assembly: GCA_036480375.1. Lineage (NCBI taxonomy): Bacteria > Pseudomonadati > Candidatus Zixiibacteriota > Candidatus Zixiibacteriota bacterium. Next base: position 46,659 of record JAZGGI010000010.1, on the reverse strand, counting down.
ATCTGTCCCGCTCCCGGAATTATGGCAGAATAAATAAACGCCCTAACCGGGCTTTTATGGCCGCTTGATTTTTTTTCTTTTTGGACGCCCTCGCGAAAATTCAAAGTCTTGCCTTTATCGTTTCCATCGTCATCATTTAATGTCAGAACTGAATAAGAATTGATTTCATTCAAATATTGATTGATCGAAAACCCGGATCCGTTATTTGTATATGGAGGATTTATTTCATCGGAAGCATAACATAAAGAACATGAACAAACACATGCCAGCATAAGTGTACTGTAGATTGAAACAAATCTCACATTCATAGATGCATCCTCCAGTAATCCTATCTAACAATGGCAATGGTTGTAAAGGCTACTTCCGTATCCCCGCCAGCCATCGGCGCCGCTTCGACCCGGCAATGGTAAATCCCCGAAGCCACGCCCGAAAGATACCAATCAATCTCGACATTGCGATTGCCGTCGGCGACCTCGGTGAATTTTTCCTCAACTAAATCGCCCGTGGCGTCAAACATCGAAACCGTCACCCGCGCCGGTTGATTGACATAAAATCGAATCGTGGTCTTCTCACCGGAAGCCGGATTGGGATAATTATAAAAACTCGATTCCGGAAGCAAATCCGCCAGCACTTTTTCCTGACCCAAAGAATCTAAGGGCGTATATCCCGAACCGTCGGCATAACCTCCGCTCATCGGCCAACCGGCGCTGATATCCGACCAGTCGCAATCCCAGGCATCCATCCAGCCATCACCGCCGAAAGTTACCAGCAGTCCGCCGGAACCGTTCCGAACATGAAGTGGTGTTCCGATGCCGTTGATCGTATCATTAACCTGTCTCATTCCCAGCATCCCCGCCGGAGTCGGATAACCCGGTAAAATTCCGTATCCGGGTGTTATCGCATAGAGATTGCTGTAATAATTGTAATAGGCATAATCCAATACGGTATCAATAACAATCGCCGAATCGGGATAATTAATCGTATCGGGATACATGATATAAAAAGCCGGTATCGTTCGCTCATAGATGATCGAATCCAATCCGATTACCGCCACATCAATAATATTATCCCCGTTGATATCCGATATAATCGGCCCGCCAATAATAACCTGTCCGGGGCGATCAAAATCAATATCCAGGGGAAAATCAGTCATCGCCGTTCCGTATCGATCATATCCATATATTTTATTGATTCCGGGAATATAAAGTTCCGGAAATCCGTCATTATCCCTATCAGCTATGGCCGGATCGGACGCGACCGTATCTCCGGTCTGTATATTCAATTCGTCATAGTCAACTATATCATCTGCGGTAAAACTATAAGCAAAAACCTGGCCGCTTTCCGAAACAATTATAATTTCATCAATCCCATCACGATTAAAATCAGATGCTATTGGAGACCTGTGGAAATCGGTTTCATCGATAATTACGCTGTCGATAAAAAACGAATCAGTCAAATCGGCAAATGGCGCGAATCGCGTTTGATATAAAATCGAATAATCGTGTCTGTCATATAGTACCGCCATACCGCCGCCATATTTACATACGCCGACAATCATTGGCATCCGCACGAAAGTCGGCTGAACAAACGATGCAATACTGTCATACGGCGCGGCTAAAATATTTCCGTCGAAATAAAAACCGTAGATGATATTGTTCTCATCGTCAACTATTATGGAACTGACTCCGGCCGAGCCCTGCAAAGAACGAAGCGAATGGAGCTTGGCTCGATATTTTCCCGGTGAAGTGGTCACATCGGTAAACGGCAGATATGAATAAATCCAGCCATTGCTCGCCCCGACCATGACCAGAGTTGTATCCAGAATTTCCGCTACAATCGGTTTGGTAATTATATTACCGAGAGGCAATTGTGCAAACAGCGGCATTGACGCATACTGAGTATCCGTCGGACGGAAGATATTGACATCGGTATCGATATTTATCACGCTCAGGATCATGTCATTGTCAAGCAGTGAATCATAAGGGTCCATATAGTCCCGGCCATCCGGCCTCATCGCCAATAATTTATCACCGGATACCGCGATGATTTCATCATTGCCGTCGCCGTCCAGATCGGCGGCGATGGGCGATAAATCAGGATCATAAGGAATCGACATCCGCCGCGGAAAATTATCGGCCATCTTTTCCTTGACGATATCAAACGTCATCACCATATCCGCTTCGGATATGTTTTCAACTTTTATATGAGTATATCCGCCGCTGTTTGATATCGAAGGGGGATTTGTATATGAACCGAACGTACTATTATTACCGGCATAAAATAAATCTTCCGCTACCCCGTAACCCCGGGAATAATTGCCGCCAAAATCTATAAGTCCGTCCGCTTCAACTAAACGTATGAACCGTCGGTTGCGATCCCATTGCAAAGTATTGGCCTGAAAATTATTTTCATGAATATCGAACGGATAATAATCCATGGCCGCCACGGCTTCATCGACATGCCAGATCGCAATCCCCGCCCCGCTTCCCGGAAGATAAACATCATATTCCGCAACCGGAGTCATAACGGTAATGATGCTGTCGCCATCGAGAATATCCTGAACTTTAACCGGCCACAAAATGACATTGGAAGTGCTATCAACCCTGAGACCGTCAAGATTCCCGTCAATATCGGAACGTCGATTTTCTAAAAGGTAATACTCAGTCGCGGATATCGGAATTTTGACGATCTTGATATTTTCCGTTTCCATCTTCACCGCCGCCAATTCAATCCATGTTCCTTCCCGATATTCGACCACTTCTTCAAATCCCAAAAAAGCCCGCGACCAGGCACACGGAAAGATCGGAACCGTTCCGAACGCGCCCGTTCCGAATTCATCAATATACGCTGCCGTATTCAAACCGTTATTGTCCATCAAGGCAAAATCGCCCATCTGGCTCAAAAATGGCGAACTACCGGTATTATAAAGATCGATTAACCCCAGCTGATGCCCGAATTCATGCGCCATGACGGCGTTCATGACCGTGATGCGATTATCCTGCGCCATCGTCTCGGGCATAATGATGCCTTCGACGATGGTGTCAGCATCGAGAATTAAGTAATTTAATGAATCAAAGGTAACAAACCCAGTAAAAAGATCATTGGGCGTCGGCGTGGCCGAAAACGACAGATCAGTCTGGCGGTCCGCTCCGGCATGAAACAGAATAATCGCTTTCTTATTACCGCGCGTATCTCTGAAATCAAAATTATCACCGTCAACGTCATGCGCCCGAGTTATGGCATTATGGAAAAATTCACCCAGACCCCAATTCGGAGGCTGTTCACCGTAATAGCTCATTGAATGATCCAAAAGGTAATAGCCGATATCTTCATCGGCGCCGTTCGGCCAGACTTCGTATTCAATGTGAAGCTTGCCATTGCTGACAACCGACCAGTAATGGCTCAAAGACCTTAAATGAGCTTCAAAATAATGCTTGTTATGAGGGGCCGGATCGAGCCAATGACCTTCGTCATTGACAAACGTCGCGCTGTCGCGAGTGTCGAAATTGCCCCGGCCGGTTGTAGTCGGGTCATCGGTTCCTTCATAAATAAAACCGATGCGAAGCGCGAGGATACTGATGGTATCGACCGTCCCGGCCGACAAAGCCGCTTTTGGCAAACCGTACGGTTTATCCCGCTTCAGATTTAGAAAATTTTCCTGAGCCCGCCCGGAATAAAATCCTTTTTTGCCGGTAATTTCATCGGTGTTAATAATTGTTTGCTTGTCTTTTATCCTGAGGACATCATCAGCGCACAAGTAGCCGCTGAGCAGAAAAATGATGCTGATAGCGTATAAGAATTTTTTAATCATCATCCCATGATGTTTGAATTTTGTGTAAGCAATGATAAGGGGAAATCGTCCCCTTATCAACCTAAAATGTTACCGTAGCAGATATTCTCAATGTGTTGGCTAACGGTGAATCTATTGAAGACGGCACATAAGCAAAATCAAGACGCAGCAGATTCAATTTCAATCCGGCGCCAAACGTCAAATGCTTAACCTGTCCTTCTTTATCATACTTATACCCGGCCCGCAGAGCGATAAATTTGGCGTACCAATATTCAAAACCAATATGGCGAATGGCGTATTCCAATTCAGTTTTGAAATCGCGATCTACGCCGACCAGGATTTTGTTAATTTCACCCTGAACCATCAGGCTGTTATACGGACTGTCCCATACTTTATAAGATAATCCTATACCGATGTTACGAGGTAAGGCATCCGATTGATCTGCATCGATATAAGTAATATCGGGACCAACATTGGTTATCGCCGCTCCAAATTGGAGCTTCCGCGTCACTTTATATAGAATACCCATATCCACGGAGAAAGTCGAAGCGATACCTGAACCCATCTCGAGGCCGGCACCCTGAGGAGAAAGCCGGGAATGGATAAACCTGCCTGTCATACCCCATTTGAGTCTGGAATTAATGGAAGTACCATACGATGCTGAAATTGCAATTTCAAAAGGAGTGAGAGTACCCGTTTCATTCCCGCTTTCGTCTCTTCCAGGGATACTACCGTAATTTAAATAAATTACACTGATTCCAAATGTACCCAAACCGCGCTTATGATGGACATAAGATAGAAAATCATAATAAATATCGAGATTAAACGACGGCAGCCAGTTGACATGCATGAAAACTATCTCACGCTGCCCCTCACTTTCGCTGGTAATACCCTCGGTTGACACATAGTATGATTGACCTTCATAATCATAACAATCAATGACCTGTTTCCGATCAAGGCCTTCAAAATCAACCGGTTCCCAACCCGAAGAACCTCTTGTTTCGAGGCCGTATTCGGTTCCGACATATATTTTACTATTAACAAATCCGATTGAACGAATCGACGATCCGATGTTTGAATTATAAACATAAACCGTTCGGCCCGGTTCAACCTCTTCTCCATCGAGGTCATTATAATCACTTATATTGGACGCCAGGACGGCGATTTTATCGGGATTACCATCGGGTATGAATTTGGCCGCGATATCCGACACAGTCATAGACGCAACTTCGCCATCAGCATCTCCGACAGGTATCGAAAATTCGGCATATCCAAACCGTACCCATTTATCACCGTAAAAGGATAATAAACCGCTCTTTGTACCAATCCAGAGTATATTAGATGGGGCACCACCTGTATTCTCCCATAAATCTTTTGGGACTGCACCACCAACTGCCATCTCTGTAACATCGAATCTCAAACCGACCGAATAAGGAATCTGGATGACATTGCCCTCGGAAAACCAGAGATCCGATGCGCCTTCGACTATTGTTTCATCAGACTGCTCAGCTAATATTTCGGCATTTTCATTGGCCGTTGTATCTGTTTCTTCCGTTCCCGGTTCGGCTTCCAGAGAGGCATCTTCGGTCTGTTCGACATCTGCGGAGACTTCATCAGTAGCTATTTGGGCAGATCCCGCGTTCAATTCACGAATCCGGCCGATAATGCTTTCCACCTCGGAAGGCGTCCCGTAGATCGCCGACCTACGAGCGATATCTTCAATCGAATCATCAATACGCACCGTATAATCATAACTATCCGACCATTCCGAGCCATTGAAACAATAGATTATGCCATCAATTACGGCATAGGCGTTAATCGGCGTAGCCATCGTAACCGCCTGAACCGCGCTCTGCGGAAGCGTTTCGTAGGTAACGAAGGAACCGTGATAATATTTGGCCAAACCATTGGTAGTACCTATCAGAATATGATCTCCAGCGTCGCTTAAAACCGTAATTTCATTGGAAGGCAATCCTTCATCAGTCGTAAAATTGGCCCATTGCATACCGGATAAGCGAAACAATCCCTTATCGGTTCCAACCCATAGATATCCCGCTGTTTTACCCAGGCAGGTTAGTTTGCCGTCTATAGCCGATGAGAAAGGTACCGTCAAACGACTGGGAAGAAAACGTGATACCGCCTGCTCAATAGAAAAGGTGACGCGATCCAGTTCATCGGAAGACAAAGTTTCATCTTTGAGACCGTCATTTAGTTTATTTCTTAAATCTTTGAATCGATCCGGTTTGAGAAGGCAAAGTTTATATCCGGCGGCCAGAGTATCAAGCCCTTTATTCAATACGTCCAGCTCTTTATAATCATCCGGGATTTTTGACCTGACCGATTCGATAAAACTACTAACCTCGGCTTCGGTAACCCAACAATTTACCTCGACGATTTTGTGGGACATCAATTCGGCCTGTTCATCGCTTTTAATCGAAACAATACTATTGACAAAATCAGTTAAGGTCTGATCCGATGAAGTCACATATTCTTTGCCGGTCTTCCAGGAGATTCCATCGTACATTATCAGGCTGTTTCCGGCGATAAACCAATTTTCCTGGCCCGATTTTCTCTTGAGCGTTATGACATCCGAAATCTCGCCAAAACGAGATGGAAATTTCTCCGTTTTCAGTATTCCCGCTATAGGCGCGTTACCCAAACCGGCGGGATTCCAATAGGTAGCCGTAGCGTCATCAGCCACGGACACGAATGCTTCTCCCATTCCTCCCGGGCGCGCCCCCGCGGCGACTCGCAGATACAATACCGCCGCGTCGGAAACTCCCGCCAAAACCGATTGTGAGGTCGATAACATTAATGCGGCGGTGAGAATTAACAGGATGTGTACCTTCTTCATAATTTCCATCTCCAAAATAGATTATTTAGAACAAAATTTTCCGTTTAATTCAGTAAAACCAGTTTACCGAATGCCTCGGTCAAGTTATCGGTAGTTCTACCGCTGGAAAACACCTTACCTTTTACCGTAATTTTATAAAGATAGACTCCCTCGGCGATACGATCGCTATCGAGGTCGCGCCCATTCCAGAAAAAGCGGCGATTTCGACCGCAATTCAAATCCGTCTCACGAAGCGTTTTTATTTGGCGGCCCGCCAGCGTAAATATCTTTAGTTCCGCCCATTCCGCGGGTTCGCTCAATTCAAAATAAAATTCAGTCGATTCTTCCATCGGATTGGGATAGTTTAAGACATTGTGAATGGTGATACTGCCTGCCTGAGAAGATAATACCTCAAACTCGATTATACCCGGATTGTTGGCGTTATCCCATACTTTTACCCTGAAAATATGCTTCTCCGGCGTTAATTCCGGCAGGCGGTAACTTATTTGACCTTCCTGATAACTGCCCTGATTATACGCAAAATAATCGGTTAAATTCAAAGTCGAGTTATTATCGTTATCGATTGTCAATTCAATCCTATGCCCCAATCCGCCGGTGAGATTAATTCCCGAATTATCGGCGATATTTAGAACAAGAGTTGCATTTGAAGGAATTCTTCCTCCATTTACAAAATCAGGATTTTCCTCAAATGTATATTCAATTACGGGACCGTCATTATCCGTCGTCGTTCCTGCGTTTTGGGAAATTTCTATAGAATCGAGACATCCCAGAGCGGAGCCGATACCGAAAGATCCAAAACATGATATCTGCGCGGCATTGCCACCATAATCAATATCCAGAGGGACAATAAATCCTCCCTCAAACCGGCCGGAACTGACTTCAAAAACACCGCTGAAAATCCGCGGGCCGCCGAGAGAATAATCCATTCCCATGGGGTGATGGCGGACAAATCGAGAATCATAAACGTCCACGTTGACTAACCCATCTACCACGACAATATTATCATCGTTATCGACGACCTCGCCTGAAAATTCAAAATTCTCCAATGGTACCAGCGTACTCGCGGACGTCGGATTAATAGTTATTTTATATTCGGGGATTCCCATATCCCCGAGCGGATCGCCAAAAACGACATAAGAACGGTCGTTCCGAAGAAGATTAACCTGCTCTGACCGTTCGTATTGATGCAAGAGCTTGGCTGCGAATACCGCTTCCGTTATATTTTTGGAACCACCAAAAACGGCATCATACAAATCGTAACTGAAAATAGCGTTATCCCTCGAGTAGACGAGCCGCGTCGCCGAGACGGTTTCAATAGCGCCGTTTTCCTGGCGGAATATCATCTCCGCCATACCCTCTTTGGAGGGTTGATCGAATTTTCCTATGGAACATGAGCCGGCGATTACGATAACCGGTTTATCAAGATTGCGCAGCCGTCCCAGATCAGAATTTTTCTTGAATATATGCTCATCAGCCCAAACATCCGGAGAACCATGCCCAATGTAATTTATAATTAGCGTCCCTTCGTTTATAGTCTTGACGATAGCATCATTGACCATCGGCTTTTCGCCGCTGGAGGCGAAAGAATATTCAGTGGCATAAATTTTCTGCTTTGTAATTTCAGGAGGCGTATGAAATACCGCCAGCGTCTCCGCTTGGGCGGTATGAATTATCTCTCCCGTATAATTACTCTTAAACTCATCATCAGCGACAAAAGTAACTTTGCTTCTCCAAATGCCCTGATTCTCTTCCGATTCATATCGTTTTACTTTCTCAATATAGGAGGAAACTTCATAAGAAGACCTCACCGGCCAGCGAGCAACCATCATATCCCAGCCCCGGTCAGAATTGATGACGTAACTGCTGTCCGAATCAAGCATAGCAAAATCGCCAAAATAGACAAAATTGTCATCTCCGGCCGAATGATCAAATTCCCAGATAAAGGGAGGCATATACGAAGGAGAATGATGCTCCATATTATCCAGAAAATCATAATGACCGTCCCCCACCAATAGAACGGCATATGGAGCCGGAGAGGCGAAATTTTCGTAGGCGAATTTCAGATAGTTACGTATCGCGAGAGGAGATTCCAGACCGAATCCGAATTGATCATAAATATCTTCCACGGCGACAGGCTTCAGGCTATATCCTTGCCCCTGCCGATACGATACATATTCATCAACGGCCCCTGCAAATCCGCCTGGCCCCACAATAATACAATCGTATTGAGAAATATCATTTCGTAGATTTTCACCTTCCCAATTTCTAATCCATTCTGGCTGTAAAACGTCATACTCAGAGAATAATACAAAACGCGATATATCATCTCCCACCATCATCTGAAATTCTGCAGTATCGCCTGACAAGCTCATATTTTCAATGATGGCCGGATCGTCCGGAAGTGTAATATCCAGTACTCGCGAAAATTGTCCAACATTAGCGATATGGTATTTAATCAGCCCCGAATAGGTAAAGGAACTGAAAGCCAATTGAGGATTCGCATATTCCAAAATCTGCGGATAATTAACGCTTAGATAATCAAGATAGGTTCCGCGAATATTTGGCTGCAACGAAACTTGTGCGGTATTCAATCCCGCGGAACCGGCATCGGAATTGACCTCATATTTGTATACTGTTCCCGAGCCGGTCGTTCGAGTCATCTCGGTTCCGTTCAGCACAAGAGATGATCCTGAAAAATTGGCGATAGCCGCCATCTCTATTTCTATAATATCATCGGGAGCCGGATTATCGAGACTAAAAGATGCCGTAACATTGGGCATATTCGACCAGTACCAGGTATAGTAATTGCGGATATGGCCGTCGCTATCAACCCGTAAATCATGATCCTGCTCAACCATTTTGAGCTGTCTGAAATTATTTAATGTCAAATCAGGCGTCCCATTCTCAGACACAATTTGCCGCCAGCGCAAAGGCGAAGACGAATGATCGCCGCCGACCGCCAGCCAGTAATAATTCAGCCGATTATAAATATTCCTGATGTAACCCGGGGGATCCTGAAAGTAATCATATCGATTTACCGCCTGACCGTAAAACAAAATATAATCTCCCGAATTGAAGACGCCGTCACCGCCGTCAATAATATCCACGGGAATTTCATATAACTCGGGCAATGATTCCGAAAATCCGATCGGAGGATTTTTTCCGCCTCCGTAAAATAACCGCAATGAATCAGAAGATAGACCTGAAAGATTTACGCCAACATTGACCAAATCACTTCCGGTAATTCGATAAACACCGTATTCATCAACCGCGATTTTCAGCCATTTCGTGGCGTTTCCAAAATTGGATTCAACAGGCTTATAAACCACCATATTATTTCGGGAAGCGCCGAATGAGAAAAATTGCCTGTCGTTAATCACGGTCCGAGCCAAAAGAGAATCCAAACGCGCTTGCTTCTCAACAAGGGAAGAAGAGCGCGCGGTTTTCTCAAAATAAACATCTATCGCAAAATCATCATAGGAGCCCAGTCCAGTCTCTTCTATTCTCTGAGGAAATATCAAAAATCTGACTATTCTGTGCCCCCGGGCCATAAATTCTGAATGTTTGACGACCAGCGGCGACTGCTCGGACACATAGTCACCCTTATTATCAAACCCTAATGCTCCGACTTTTTTAAAATTGAAAGTGAAGTTCATTTCGCCCCACTCCGGAACCACGACTAATACCGAACGGCCCAATACCTCTTTACCGTTGTAATTATGTCGCGCCAAACGTCTTATTGAAGAATAATCGTTTGAATATAAGGGGGAATACTTTATCGAAATATGGTTATCGGCGATATAGTCGATTTCAAAATCAGGATAATGCGCGTTGGCGGATGATTCGGCCCGGCAAATCGAGTTTCCGGTAAATGAAAGGACAATAAGAACTAAATATGTGAGCGCGTTTCTTTTTAGCACAAAAAAAACCATGTCCCGGGCAAAGCCCGAACACGGCCGGACAATCTACTATCCAACCGTAATCAAAGGGTGCAACATAAATTACTATTTCATTTTGCGGTCAAATCCTGACCCTAAATAAAAACTTCGTTTCAATTACCCTTTAACTAAGTTCGATAGTCACTCCTTTTATATTCCTGTTTGATCCCTTTATGCGTTATAAGTTAAACATTTAGGCCAAAATTGTCAAGCAGATTGGCGATTCATCCGAAAACATACACTGCAAAATTCCGGCCGGATTTTCACATAAATAATCAAACATCTCCTTTACTATGTCTCTCAATCATTTAACAACTCTGGCTCATGCAGGTTCCCTGAATTTCGTGCCATTTTTGCCGCGGGAAATGTGAAAACCATGAACTCGGTTTCACAATGTGCACAAATTTATTGGGTTTGAGCCGGGATCATTATACGAATTTCGCAACTTTTTGATGTTTGAAAGATTTTCAGCTTTCTTGAATGTTCCATTGTCAAGTTACTCTTAATACCGCTGGCAGTTATAATACTCGACAAAGATTTCAATCTGAGTTTTTAGGATATCCGATAACTATTGTAGTGTCGCATCATAACGCTAGTCCAAGTCTTTTCATTTAGAGAGATACATTGGCCTTGTTGAATTCCGGTGGGATTTTGCCCGGATTAAACGCGTCGATTTCTTGGAGCAGTGCATAGGACTTGTCCAAGAGATGCCGATTGTCACCTTTTGCCAAAGCGGCCAAGTACGGAATTACACCAATGCCAGAAATTATCTTGCGCACAAGCTTGAGATTATCATTATCCTGGAGTTCCTTGGGTACGTGGATATGCCAGGCGTTTTTCGATTCGCCGGTCAACATTTCTACGATATATGCTGAGCGCCACACTGGCCGCCAGCCTCGACGGCCATCTAGAAGCGTAACAACGGCTGTCAGGATCTTTTCAGGATCAATGTCCCTGGGTATCCAATCGCCCCAGAGCCCGTGCACTATAGAGCACACAAACATGAAGAGTCTTTCATTCTCCGACAGAGCAGTTATCTGGGCCTTGTGGAAAACCACCTTTTTGAAATCCTCATTCGATAGAAGATGCAGATGTTTCGATGAGAGAGTTGCTTCCTGCCAGTTATTGTAACAGTATGCAAAATTGGTCTTGGCCTCATTAAGAGCCTGTGCTCGTTTTGCTTTCTCGGGTTGCAAGCGTCTTATTGTTCCCCAAATGAATCCGCCAATGGCTATCAGCGCAGCAATTAAGCCCAGTGCCTCTACCATGACACGTCCTCCTCATATATATATCCGATGTTCGCTCCACAATACCGGTAAATGGCCCAATTTTCTTTTGAAGAGCCGGTTGCCCACTTTTGGGGGCGGATACTTTCAATCTACACTTGATTTGAATTTTCACGGTCTCAATTGTGAACATAAAAATAATCCCACTGTGCGATGGGGTCAAGAAAAAAAATGGGGTTGACGAAGATCGCCCTTAGTTTCCGGTAAAAGTGACATATTGCTGGGAAACGAGCGGCCGCAATTATACCCATAAAAAAAAGGACGGCTTCGCGACCAAAATAAAAAAAGCGGGATTGGCTATACGAATTCCGCAACTTTTTGGTTTATGAAGAACCTTCTGATACTCTGAATTTCGATTTGGCAAACGGCTAAAGAACATCGGATCCCTATCAAGAACACGGGCAATGCCAAATCTACAAACTACGTCTTGACTTCAGGTCCTCCATGTCCGGATTTGGCTGAAACGATACAGTGTGCTCAACTCAGAATACAACGCCCCCTCTAAACGACGTTTTACAAAACGTTTGGTCTCACCCTGAATTAAATACCAAATACTGTTGACTCCCAACCAACGATTCCGTAAATTCTTCTCTGTGAAGTTTAATTCACGCATGGGCATATCCTCCTCTAAAAAGTTATTAATTGGATATGCCCCTTTATTTTATGCCATGCAATACAATTTTACACAAAAGATTTTACAGAATATCAATGAATATCTTGACGAGATGAGAGTAACTCTATGCACCTTATAAATATACGGAAATTACAAAACTTTCGCGAAATCTTCCGTCATTTCTTTCAATACGCAGGTAAAATGACGCAGATATTTCGGCTCCTGTACAATCTTATATCCATGAAGTTTTTCTTTGGTCTTCACTATCTCTGCGGCAATATCAGCGACATACTCCAGATGGCTGGCCGTGTACATTCTTCGCGGAACGGCCAAACGCACTGATTCCTTTTTGGCCGTCAGCTTCTTACCGGTATTGGGATCTGCGCCGCCAAACATCAAAGAACCAATCTCAACGGCTCGAACTCCGCCTTTGCGGTAAAGCTCAACCGTCAAAGACTGTCCCGGAAAATGTTTCGGCGCGATATGCGGCAGCATCTTCCCTGCGTCAATAAAAACGGCATGCCCTCCGGTCGGCGTTATAATCGGCACGCCTGCCTGCGTCAGGATTTCTCCAAAATACGCGATCTGACCCGTTCGATATTCCAGGTAATCTTCATTCAATGCTTCTTTTAACCCTATGGCAATAGCTTCAAGGTCGCGGCCGCTGAGACCGCCATAAGTCGGGAATCCTTCAATTAATATCAATAATTCTTTCAACCGCCCGGCCAGCCCTTCATCATTGACGACCAGAAAACCTCCCATATTGGAAAGTCCGTCTTTTTTAGCCGACATCATGGCGCCATCGGCATACCCCAGCATTTCCTGGGCGATTGCTTTTATTGTATGATTTTTGAATTCCGGTTCGAATTTTTTAATAAAGAAAGCGTTTTCCGCGAATCGGGCGGCGTCGAAAAACATCGGAATTCCATAGCGGTCGCAAATCGAACGAACCTCGCGAATATTTTCCATCGAAACACCCAGGCCGCCTGCCGAATTATTGGTAATTGTAATAATCACAAGCGGAATTTTATCCGGCCCGACGCGCTTAATCAAATCTTCCAGAGCTTCCGTATCGAAATTACCCTTAAATCGAAAATCAGAATCATCTTTATCAATTTCCTCACAGGGTAAATCGAGCGGGATACCGCCTTTATGCATGGTATTGGCCCGGGTCGTATCGAAATGAGTATTATTGGGAACGTAATCGCCTTTTTTCAGAAGCGTGGAAAATAAAATATTCTCGGCCACTCTTCCCTGATGACAGGGGAGGACAAATTCTTTTTGAAAAATATCTTTAACGATTTCTTCAAAATGATACCAGTTGCGTCCGCAGGCGTAGGATTCATCGCCAACCATCAGACCGGCCCATTGATTTTGCGACAACGCTCCCGTTCCCGAGTCGGTCAACAGATCAATAAAAATATCCTCGGCCCGAATCTTGAAAATATTATACCCGGCCTCTTCAATCTTTTTTATCCGTTCCTTCTCAGACAGCAGACTAATCGGTTCGGTTACTTTTATACGAAAAGGCTCAATCGGTTTTTTTGTCATCATGCGTCCCTTTAATAATCCCATTCCGTCCTAATATATTGAAATTCTATACTCTTTTCAATTCGAAATCGGTAACAATTTTGCCGACTTCGAGATTTCGCCAATTGTAGACTTTGGGGTGCATGAACGGCTCCAGGTGAGTCATGTCCACGCCTTCGATCAATCCCAGTTGCCGCAATGCGTCGATCACTACTGGATACAATGCCCTGAAATTTCCATCCAGAATTTTTACGGCTATCCCTATTTTAGGCTCGCGGAATCCGACACCCTCAATTCCTTCGGCACCGATTTTATTGATCACATTTCCGGAGAATGTCCGGGCCAAAGCAAGATCGAATCGGCCTTCGCCTGACACCATTTCCGGATGTTTAGTCATAATAGCTTTCACCCGGCCCAGAATCGGCTCCAATTCTTTGACCTCGCATATCTGATTGGCCAGCGACATGTACGCCGTCGCCGCCTGCCGCAGAGGCATCCCGAACACCGGAGCGCTGCACCCGTCAATCCCGATTTTTATTTTCCCCGGAGGATAATCATAGGTTTTGCTGACGGCGCTTAGAACCAACTGTTGAGTTTTACTTTTTGGATTGATGTATTCTTTAATATCATCACCGATAAATTTCGACAAGGCCAGAAAACCGGCATGCTTGCCAGAACAATTATGCTGAAGCGGGCTGAATTTCTCGCCCTCTTTGACAGGAATATTCTGCATCGTCTGATACATCGGTTGATGAGTGCCGCATTGCAAAGCTGATTCATCGAGCCCAATCACATTAAGAATAGACCGCACAACTTCGACATGTTCCTCAGCCCCGATATGCGATCCGCACATAATCGCGATTTGTTTATCGGTAAAACCAAAATGGTCGGCCGCCCCGGTTTCAATCAGCGGAATAATCTGAAACGGTTTGGCTTCACTGCGGGCCTGCGTAAAAAACTCGGGATCGCCGACATAATGCGTCATTTCTTTTTTATCATTGACGACTATGACCGAACCATGATGAACCGATTCGATCCCCTCCCCCCGATAAACTTTCGCGACAACTTCATACATTGTATCAACCTTGGCCAAATAAATAACGTATTGCCGTGTTGTGTCAGGTCTTGATTTTGCGAAGCAAAATTGTGACCCGACACTTGATAACAATCCATTGCCGCCAATTAATTAATTTTATAGAAATTGACAAGTAGAATTAAAGACATTAATAAGTTAGATGAATGGCAGCGTCGAGGAATTTATAATTCCCAGACTCCTGCCAACTATGTGTAGCGACAACTCTCGAGTTGTCGTGGTTTCCTCGTACTTTTGATACACTGCGCGACAGCTGAAAAGGGATGACATCCCCGACAGCCAAAAAAAAAGCCTTTGCCTGTCATCTCTGAGAGTTTTCCCATTTTTGACGGGAGAACGAGTCGGGAATCCAGTCGTAGGGATGGAGCCCATCGGGCTCCAGCCAAATGCCTTGTAGCGACAATCCTCGTATTTTCCCACAGCAAGACTGTGGGCTACCGGGCCGCCTTGTTATTTCTTGATTTAGCTATCAATGTGCCGCCAGTAGTCAGTAAAATGATTGTAATAAATTGAAATGCCATCAATCGAAAATCGATGATTGGCGGCTCATAATCAATAACATGATAATCTGGTGCAGAAAAGACAAACGAGTACTCAAGGATAATTCCGCTGTGAATCCTCTTTGGTTCACTACGCCAGCACGGAAACAAAAAAGTAAGCAGAATCAAAACCATTCCAATGCCTATTATAATTCGCTGATAGAGATTAAATTTCATCTCCCCTCCCGGATATTGTGGCTTGGATTTATACCATTCCATACTTTATTAAAGTCTATAGAATTTAACCTATATATCGACCAGTCTTTGAAGCCGTACTGGATATCCCAATAAAAATCAAGTGTGTATTTATTCTTCGCTTTATGTGGATAATCTTCCCAAGTATAGAAAATAGATAAATTAATATAATTCACCGTGTTCTCGCAAAGGGTTATCCTTGCTTTTTGGGCCAAAGTGTCCCCAGGTGAAATAAAATACCCGCTCGGCAAGCCACGATTATGAGAATATTCATTACAATAAACTATCCGCAGAAAAATAGAATCAATAGTAGCAAAAGAAATCCCGACGTTTTTAATATTGAAATTTATGTCCGCACTGATAAAACTATCGAAGTCATCTAGTTTATCTGCCCGAATAATCTTAAAATAACTATCAACTGTTGGGTAAACATTTAGTCGAGGTCGCATAGAATACCAAATCGCATCGTTTTGTTTTTTAACCTCTTCCAATTGTTGATAAAGAAAGATCAACGAAAAACCGGCAGCTCCTGCTGCTATTAGAGCGGCAATTACTGTAATTAGCCTAAATGTATGATCCCATTTTTTGCCAATTCTATTTGAATCATCGTGATTACACTCGACCTTGATAATTGGGCGCTGTTTAGAACGTGAAGATTTCTTGAAACGGAAATAGCTCATCTCCCCTCCCATAGATAAGTTTATGAATTATAGTGTGAGGCGCCGCGGATAGCAAGAGAATAAAATCGCTTGACGGCTATTACTTTCATGTTTAACATCAGTTTATCATTAATCAAGAAAAATCGCAAAAACGGGAGGTATCACAATGCCCACATTTGAATATAACCTGTATTACGTTTTGCTGGAGGCAATAAAAATCCTGGGACCTGCTGCAGGAGCCGCAATCGTAGCAATCATGGTGAGCCGCTATCATTTAAAAACAAAAGTGATAGAATTGGCTGGCACTGAAAGAGCTAAAGGAAAAGAATTGTTATTTGAAATGTACAAAGAAAGGTACGATAGAAACATCAAAGGACTTCAAGAATTTATCACCGCAATTTACAGCTGTCAGGCCAAAATCATAATCGCAAAAAATGAGGAAGAAATTAATGACGATAAGGAGGGCGCAAAATTGCTACTTAAAGACATTAAATCGATCTTCCCACACCCAGAAACAATAATTAGCGAACCTGAAATAGAGTCCATGCCGGAAAAGGAAAAGATTTGCTTTATTGATCAACTTAAAAAGTTCAATGAAATGGAGTTTGAAGATATGAAAACAAGTAAAGAGTTTTTAGAGGCTTTGGACCTTTCTAAGAACATCAGCTTTACGTTACTCAAAGTGTCACAAGATGCATTAGACACAAAGATCAAAGAAATATTTTCTTAAACTAAAAATTTATAAAGTCATAGAGCAGTGCAAATTATCCAGCTTTCTTCTCTGTCCAGGTGTGCTAAGAATGGATAATTGACGTTGCTAATCACCCTGTAACTCATTGTGATACAATAGATATAATGGATCTGCCAGGTGCCTCAAGTCTTCAGACTTGACCGCCAGCCCGTCCGAAAAATAAGCATAGAATTTTTTTGGATGGATCGGTGGCCCACTGCAACTTGTTGCGGTGGGTTCCCGCAAAGAGCATCCACGATTACCCATCAAATCCACCACTGTTTCCGAAATCATCCCCATTTTATAGGATGAAGACTAATAATTCACATAGCGGATTCAGGGCGAGATCAACGTGGATGATATAGAATTTACGAAGTACTAAAAAGGACAAAACGAACCCAATTCGCTGTAACCCATACGAACACATTCATATATGAGGATTTTTCAGAAATGCAATTGTGGATAACTTCTCTGGATTCCCGTAACGATCCCCGCAGGAAAGACAAAGAAAACATTAAGGTAGAATAAGATAAATGACTAATTTCTTGACAAAAGTTCAGATCATCTGCGCGACAGCCAAAAAGGGATGACATCCCCCTCGCCTTTCGGAATCACCACCGAGTTGATATGACTCAAAACGTTAATCTGAGGAAACAAACCCATTTTTTATATCAATACTGTAAGGAGTAATCCTGCCAAATGTTTTTATCTATTGGCAATAAAACCAGATAGACCGCGCGACAGCCGAAAAGGGATGACATCCCCTTTTGCCTGTCGGAATCACCATCGAGTTGATATGACTCAAAACGTTAATCTGAGGAAACAAACCCATTTTCCGAAGCTTTTGCCTGCATTTCTCGTTAATAGTTGACACATAGCACATGAAATCCGTATTTATGGCGTCAAAGACGAAAGATTGTATGGATTGTATATTTTGCGAAATAATCGATAAAAACTCCCCTGCTCGTATTGTCTTTGAAAACGAACGAGTAATCATATTTCATGATTATCGTCCACAGGCCAATATTCATCTTTTGGTCTGTCCCAAAAAGCACTACCCAACCTTCATGGACGCGCCTAATGAGGAGATCGCCTATTTATATAAGGTTTGCCGAAAAATGGCCGAATATTTGAAGGTGGAGAATGGGTTCAGGATGACAATTAACAACGGCCCTCGGGGGGGACAAATTGTTTATCATCTTCACGTGCACTTTCTGTCGTGGTTAAAGGATTTGAAAGAAGAAACAATTGAGCTTGATTTGTAATAATTTTGAGTTGACTAATAAAAAAAATAGAGTATCTTCACGGAGGAAATTTATATCTATAACCTTAATACGTTTTGAAGGGAGTGATATCTAAGAATGACAGGCGTTAAGGTTCGCGATGACGAATCATTTGAAAAAGCCCTGCGGAGATTCAACAAGTTTTGCGAAAAGATGGGAATTCTGTCCGATATTAAAAAGCATCAGCATTTCGAAAAACCGTCCGAACGTAAAAAACGGAAGCGCAATGCGGCCAAGAGAAAAATGCGTAAGCTTATGAAGGAGAACCAGGACTAAATGTCTCTCCAAAAACGTATTGACGAAGATGTAATTAAGGCCCTTAAGAGCGGCGAAAAAGACACCGTGACGACTCTTAGGGGCCTTAATTCTGATATAAAATATTATCGCATCGACAATCAGATCGAAGAACTCAAAGATGACGATATCATCAAAGTTTTATCATCCGCCGCCAAACAGCGGCGTGACTCGATTGAGAAATTTCAACAGGGCGGCCGTGATGATCTGGTAGAAAAAGAAAAGGCCGAACTGAATCTTATTACGACCTACCTTCCGGAGCAGCTATCGCCGGAAGAAATTAAAAAGCTTGTCGTCGAGGTCATCGAGGAGACCGAGGCGACCGGTATGTCCGATATGGGTAAAGTCATGAAAACGGTCATGCCCAAAACCAAAGGCCGGGCCGACGGAAAAGCTATTAAAGAAATCGTTTCACGCCTTCTGTATCAAGCCTGATTATGCCCTCCAAAAAAAATCCATTTTTTTATTGCCTCTATTTTTCAATTTCGCCATTTTTCGTCATCAACCGTATAAAGGATTGGCGGATATATGAATATTGTTGACTATATATTGCTGGGACTATTGGTGGCCATGATTATCGTCGGCTCCAAAAAAGGCTTGCTCAGGGAGTTGACAGCTTTCTTCACTTTAATCCCCGCGGTTATCGTCTCGATCAATTTTATGGATACTTTTTCCGTGGCGGTTTATGAGAAAATCGGCGGTTCACCGATGGTCGTCGCGTTCCTGAGTTTTATCCTGCTTTTGGGAATTGCTTATGCCGTATTTAAACTAATTGGCATCGGCATTGCCAAAATTGTTAATATTCAGCGCAAAGGCAAAAAAGATCAAATGGGTGGAGCCTTTATCGGATTCGCCCGCGGTTGGATACTTATTTCATTCATTTTTTTCCTGCTTTTCCTGCTGCCAATGCCGGCCACTTTTTATCTCGTTGTGGAGGATTCATTGTTCGGTCCTACTCTTATTAAAACCATCCCAACTATATATGAGACCAGCAGTGCCCTGCATCCCAACAATCCATCGTTCTACAAAAAGATTGAATCGACTCTGATGCTAAAAAATTCCAAATTGCGGCCAACCGGCGATGCCCGTGCGGAAGTCGAGCTTGTTCTTCTGCAAATAGAGAGATTTTTCAGCTCAGCCACAACGCCCTGATTGAAATTATTGGCAATATTCCAAATATTTTGTATGTTACCGGCGGTTTGAATAAAATCGCCGGATTTTTTTTATGCGGGAAATTGATGCCCATACAATCAAAGTCCTCGAATTCCCAAAGATCACGGAATTAATTCGAGGCTTGACCCTATCTCCTTTCGGTCAAATACGCGCCGAAAACTTGCGGCCGTTATTTGACCGGGATGAAATAATCCTGCGCTTGCGGCAGTCTTCACAAATGAGGGAAATTATCCGCTTTGAAGAAGCTATCCCTCTTATTCGCATTGAAGACATTACAGAGTTGATTGAAAAATCGCGCGTCGAAGGCCTGAATCTCGAACCCAAATCTCTGCTCCGGATAAAACTTTTCCTCGACACTGTGTGCGATCTGGTCATATACGGCAAGGCCGAGGATCGCAATGAGAAATTTCCCGATATTGTTAACATTATTAAAGAATTTCATCCCAAGCGCGAAATCGCCGCGGCCATTGGAAAGGCAATCGATTCCTCCGGGGAAATTCTTGACAAGGCGTCAAGCGCTCTGGCTAAAATCAGAAGAGACATTAACGATTCCGCAGCCAAAATAAAAAATCATCTAAATAAAATCCTGTCGAGCAGGAAAAAGCATACCGGCTGGCAGGATGATGTCATCACTATTCGCGACGGACGCTTTGTTATTCCCGTCTTATCTTCGGATTTTAAGCAGACCAAAGGAATCATACATGATAAATCCCACAGTGGCGCGACTCTCTATGTCGAACCCGACTCAGCGATTCCGATAAATAATAAGCTTCGTCAATTGCAACAGGATGAAAAAATAGAAATCAGCCGAATACTTCGAGAGCTCACGGCCATGGTGGGCCAATCAGCGGAGGATATCGCCTGCGATATTGACATTTACGGAAGACTCGATTTCATTCATGCCTGCGCCGGATTTGCCTTGAAAATTGAAAGTGATTCTCCCGATATATTCGATCAGGGCGAGCTAAACTTGATCGACGCCCGGCATCCCCTTTTAATTTATACCGCCGAATCGAGTGATGATATCATCCCCTTAAGCATCACGCTTGATAAGGATAATCAGGGCATATTAATGACTGGCCCGAATACCGGAGGTAAAACCGTAGCCATAAAAACTATCGGTCTTTTGACCTTGATGGCCATGTCCGGTCTGGAAATCCCGGCCAATCCCAAAAGCCAAATCGGAATTTACGGCAAAATTTTCGCCGATATCGGCGATGAACAATCACTCGAACTTTCGCTTTCGACTTTTTCCTCGCATATCCGAAACATTATCGCTGCCATAAATGAAGCCGATAAAAACACGCTGGTTTTGTTTGATGAAATCGGAGCCGGAACCGATCCCAAAGAAGGCGCCGCTCTTGCCGAAGTAATTATTCTGACTCTATTGGAACTTGGATGCAATATTCTGGCGACAACCCATTATTCACAATTGAAAACTTTGCCTCTGGAATATCCAGGCCTTATAAATGCCTCTCTTGAGTTTGATCGAAAAAACCTGAAACCGACCTTCAGATTGAAATTAGGTATTCCCGGTGCCAGTTATGCCATTGATATCGCCCGACGCCTGGGGCTCCCCGATGAAATGGCCGACAAATCCGCGGAGCTACTGGGAACTCGAACGCGCTCCCTCGATAAACTAATAGAAAAACTCGACACCGACCTGGAGCATGTTCGCAAAGAAAGAGCCGAACTTGATGAGCGTCTCGCTAAGGCCAAAATTCTCGAAGAATATTATCTCGCCAGAAAAAACCATCTCGATGATAAGGAAAAAGAATTTGCCGAAAAGCAAATTAAGGAACTTGAAAAGCAGATTGAAAACGGCCGTCGGGAAATCGACAAATTAGTCAAAAGCATTCGCGAATCTCAGGCCGATTCTAAGCAGGTTAAAAAATCACATAAATTCCTGAAAAATCGCTCAAAAGAAATCGCGGACCAAAAACAAAAATTAAGGTCGAAAAAACTTCAGGACGCCAAAATCCTCTCCCCCGGTGAAACCGTCTGGATTGATAAATTCAATACCGAAGGAGAAGTGATCGAAATGCTCGACCACAAACGGGCCAAAGTCATAATCGGCAACGCAACCATGATTGTCGATACCATTGATGTCACTCGTCAGAATAAAAACTCCGACGACCCGAAGAAAAAGAAAGTAAAACCATACGGGCTGGTCAACGCTTCGGTAAAAAGCGATTTTCGTCCTGAAATCATGCTGCGGGGAATGACTGTCGAAGAAGCCCTGGAATCACTCGATAAATTCCTCGACGACGCGATAATCGCCGGGTTGGCACAGGTTTATATAATTCACGGCAAGGGCACCGGTATCCTTCGAAAAAACCTGACGGCCTATCTAAATAACCACAGCGCTGTCGAATCTTTGCGTATAGGTAATTGGAATGAGGGCGGGCATGGAGTCACCATCGCCCGACTAAAAACATAATGGCAGCACGTATTCCTGAAAATAAAATCGATGAAGTCCGCATGGCGGCTGACATTGCGGAGGTGTTATCCGGATACCTTCCCTTGAAGAAGCGCGGCCGAAATTTCATGGCTCTTTGCCCCTTTCACGATGAAAAAACGCCGTCTTTTTCGGTCTCACCCGAAAAACAAATTTTCCATTGCTTCGGGTGCGGCAAAGGCGGCAACGTCTTTACGTTTTTGATGGAGCATGAAAATCTGAGCTTTATCGAGGCCATTAAGCTATTGGCTGACCGTTACGGAGTCGTGCTTCCCAAATACGAAAAAGAAAAAGATACCCGCACCGAACGACTGCTCTATGCCAATCAAACTGCGGCGGAGTATTTTCAGTCCAACCTCTCCGATTCCAGATATAAGCAAAAAATCGAGAATTATTTATATGATGTCAGGGGACTCGAAAAATCAACGATTGATAAATTCCAAATTGGCCTGGCCACCGACGACTGGCAGGGTCTCGTTGATTATGCCCGGAAAAAAGACATAAAACCTGAAGAACTGGCCGAAGCGGGCCTGGCCTCAAAATCGGATAAAACCGGCGAATATTACGACCGATTCCGCATACGTCTGATGATTCCCATTTTTGATATCACCGGAAAAATCGTCGCTTTCGGAGGACGCGCTCTCAAAAAAGGTGAATCAGCCAAATACATCAATTCCCCGGAAACTCCACTTTACAATAAATCATTCATCTTGTACGGACTGAATTTCGCCAAACAGGCCATACGGGAATCCGGCTCGGCAATTTTGGTCGAAGGTTATTTTGATCTTATCGCTTTGCATCAGGCTGGAATTGAGAACGTCATTGCCGTTTCGGGTACTTCGTTTACTCCACAACAGGCGCGATTGATACATCGATATGCTTCAAAAGCATATATTTTTTTTGATGCTGATGTAGCTGGGCGAAGCGCCGCATTGCGTTCAATTGAAAATTTCTATAATGCCGACATTGAACCGCTAATTGTATCAACTCCACCCAAATTTGATCCTGATACATTTGTGCGAAATAATGGAGCAGAGGCTGTTCAGAAGCTAATTCAAAATCATGAAAATTACATATTGTTTCGCTTTGGAGATGCCAAATCACATGACTTTTCCAGTAGAGAAAAGGAAAGGATCGCAAAAGCAATAAAATCATTGGCTTCAAAGATAAATGACCCATTAAAGCGTGATATCCTAATAGCTTCGGCTGCAGAAAGACTAAATCTCAAAATTTCATCATTGAGATCCACTACTCCACGTGATACAAATCAGATACCTCTTGAATCAACCAGAAACATCAACATTCTCGAATCCGAACTGCTGTCCCTATGCGTCAATCACCCTCCTCTAATAGAGCTTATCTGGAACGATATCTCTCCCAATGATTTTTCCGGTCCCGGTCACGGCGATATTTACGCTAATATGTTGGAAGCCTACAAAAGGACCGGGGAAATAAATCCTGATAAAATGATTGAATCTATAAAAGACCCATCCCTGGTTTCGGGGCTGGCCTTTATTTCAACTTTAGATTGGGGCGATATCGATCTGACTGGCGTGGTCAAAGAATACCGGCAAATGCTGTTAAATCAGAAACGAAATCGTCAGATTACTCAATTAAAAGAACAACTCGCCGCCGCTGAGGAAAAAGGAGACCGTGAATTATCAATAAAATTAACGACCGAAATAAATTATCTGCTTGAAAAGAAGGTTTAAATCCGTTTTATTATTGCCTGTAATTCAGGTCATGTAAATTTTTTATTCGAGGTACTAAATGCTGCTATTTAAGAAAGAAGAATTTGATGATATAAGGCTCGGGAGAATTACCGTAACATTTCGCGATTGGGATAAACTTCGGATCGAAGCCGGAAAAGAATACAAATCATTCGGACTCGGATATGTTCGCATTGAGGAAGTCGATTATGTCGATTTCAAGAAAATTCTCGATGAGGATTTGGAGGCCGCCGGCTTTTATGATCTGGACGAATTTAAAAAGGCCTTCCGCAAACGTAATCCCGGATTCAATTTCGGTTCCGGACGACTAATTCGGATAAAATTCACCTACCTGGGGTCGGAAGATCGTACTGCCGGAGGCGTTAAACCCGCCGAACGTGACATGATAAAAATTATGGAACGCCTGGTGGAAATAGACGTCCTCTCCGATGTCGATGTGAAATCGGATGATCTCCTCGAATTTCTGGATATCGAAAAAGCCCAAAACTCGGTATCCATCGCTAAGCAATTTAATATATCCCGAAATGACGTTATGAAGCGGATGACCGCCCTTAAAAACGAAGGATTGATCAACTCTCGGCGCGACGGTTATACCATATCCATTCGCGGAAAAGCGTATTTAGACAGTCAAATTTAACTTTGCTAAAAAAACTTTATATCAAAAACTATGCCCTGGTTGACGAAATCGAAATCGATTTCAAACCGGGGCTTACTGTCTTGACCGGTGAAACCGGGGCCGGCAAATCGGTCATCATCGGCGGTCTCAGACTCGCCCTGGGCGGTCGAGCCGACAAAGATTTAATACGCCACGGCACAAAAAAATCTACAGCCCATGCCGTTTTTAATTCAGACTCGAAATCTTTTAAGAAAATAAAAGCCGACTCCGAAATTGCGTTTAGTCGCGAAGTATCCACAACCGGATCATCACGAGCCTATATCAATGAGACAATTACGAATCTGAATACAATACATGAAACCGTTAATAATCTGTGTGAATTACATTCACAACAAGACCAGCGTGGACTTCTTGAGCAGGAACGACATCTATTCTTTATTGATAGCTATGCCGGATTGAATACAAAAGTTGAAAAGCTATTGCAATTATTCGACTCTTATATTTCACTAGAAAAGAGATTGAAAAATACGCAGGAAAACGCTCAAGCGGTTCGTGAAAAATTGGAATTAATAAATTTTCAAATTGACGAGCTGACCGAATCCAATCTTCGAATCGGCGAAGAAACCGAATTGGAAATTGAAAAAAAGAGACTTGAATCAGTTCAAACGCTTCTGGAAACGGCTCAGACGCTAATCGACTCTCTCAGCGAAAACGACAATTCAATCATCTCAGTCCTCTCCAGACTTGAATCTCGTCTCAACGATGCCGCCGGTATTGACGAGAGGCTTTCTGAAGAAGCCAAACTGCTTTCCGAGAGCCGCATAAATCTTAACGAACTGACTCGAAATATCGAATCATATTTCTCTCGTCTTGACGATAATCCTCAACGTCTTGACGATATCAACGCCCGCCTTGCTGAACTATATCGTCTTAAGAAAAAATACAAAACCGATGAGGCCGGATTGATCGATTTGCTATCCAATTTGCGAGACCAAAGCCTGTCATCGACGGATATTCAATCTCTAATTGCCGAGTTAAAAGATAAACTTGCCGAAGCCCGCAGGGAATATTATGAGTTGGCTCTTGAAATTTCAAAAAAACGCCGTAAAGCCGCGACTACATTTGAGAAGAAAATCATAAAACAACTCAACGACCTGGCTATCGAAGACGCTCAGCTCAAAATCGATTTTACTTCCGAAGGCGATGAAAGCGGTTTTGAAGTTAATGGAAAAATGTTAAAAGCCAATAATTGCGGTTTTGAAACAGCGGAATTCCTGATTTCGACCAATCCAAAAGAACCCTTACGGCCTCTATCAAAAATCGCATCGGGAGGAGAAATCTCACGAATTATGCTGGCGATTCTGACCGTAATCGCCGGGAAATACAAACTTCCGACTATTGTCTTTGACGAAATCGATACCGGTATCGGCGGCCAAACTGCTAATAAACTTGCCGAAAAACTAAAAGAACTCTCCAAAAATCACCAGGTAATCACAATCAGTCACCTCCCCCCTGTAGCCTCCCGAGCCGACAACCACCTCGCCGTAAGCAAAAAAACGGTACAAGGCCGCAACATAATCGATGTAAAATCTCTCACCCCCGCGGAAATTAAAAAAGAGATTAAGCGAATGCGGGGCGCTTGAGCAATCGGGATCCGTTTCCTCTATATTCATATTCTATTGGCCATTTAGAGTTGAACAAACTATGAGTTTTTATTTCATTTAGGACGCTCTGGTTTTATATTCAATTTATTCAATAAGGCAAAACAAATTAGTAAAATAGCGCCAAAAATTAATTTAATTTGGGGGCGTTTAAGTTAAATAAATTTTGAATAATCTATAATCGGCCGGGTATATCTTTTAGAAATGAACTTGGATGACAACAAAATAATGGCTCAGCTTAAGAAAGGCAAAACCAAGGCTTTGGCTGGGCTGGTGGAAAGGTACAAAAAACAGGCCTATTTTCTGGCTCTGGGTATGGTCGGCAATTCCGATGATGCCTACGATGTTTCTCAGGAGGCGTTTCTTCGCGTGTATAACTCGGCATCGACATTTGACGAATCCCAAAGTTTCTTCCCCTGGTTTTATTCCATCGTTACCAATCTATGTCGAAACGTTCTCCGCAAAAGACAGGTCGTCGCCGCACGCACGGTTGATCTTGCCGACGTTGAGTATATGCTCACCGACCGCGAAACCCCGGAATCCGATTATCTCGATAACGAGCAAAAACGGCAATTGTATGCGGCCGTGATGAACTTGAATTTCGCCGACCGGGAAATTATCAATCTCAATCATTTTCGCATGATGAGCTACGATGAGATTTCCAATCTGCTGGGCATCCCCAGGGGGACGGTGATGTCTCGCCTGTATTACGCCAGAAAACGCCTGGCCGAACTTTTGGAAGAAGAGGTATAACCAATTATGAACCGGGATGATATGAAAATTTTGCTGGCAGGGTATCAGGATGGGGAGCTTGACCCGGAGCAGCTTGAGCTGGTTAAAAAGAAACTGGCCGAATCGCCCGAATGGCGCGATGAACTTGCCCGGTTGCAAAAAATCAGGGAGGTAACCGACAAAGTGACGTACAAAGATTTACCGCTGGAAGTCTGGGAGGGGTACTGGCAAAACCTGTATCGCCGCTTCGAACGCGGCGTGGGGTGGATTTTTACTTCCCTCGGAGCGATGATTCTCCTCGGCTGCGGAGGATTTTACCTCGTGCGCGATTATTTTCTGGATCCGGCCGTCGATTTACTTCCCAAATTCGGAGTCGGGGCATTGATAATCGGAGGCATTGTTCTTTTAGTTTCTGTTGCGCGCGAGCGATTGTTTGCCTATAATCAAGACAGGTATAAGGAGGTTAAGCGATGATTCTTGCGACATCAGACGATATTCATGGGAAAAAAATAATCAAAGTCCTGGGGTTGGTTAAAGGCAACACTATTCGCGCCCGTCACGTCGGTCGCGATATCCTGGCCGTCTTTCGCGGCATGATCGGTGGTGAAATATCCGAATACACAAAAATGATCGCTGAGTCACGCGAGCAGGCTTTGGATCGCATGGTCGCCGAGGGGGAAAAACTGGGCGCTAACGCAATTGTAACACTGCGCTTCACGACATCCTCAATGATGCAGGGCGCCGCCGAATTGTTATGCTACGGCACCGCTGTAGTTGTTGAAGATGAGTAGTAAACAGTAATTTTGTCCTTTATACTTTGACATCATAATGCGAAGAGGAAACATGAAATACTTTGCAATCTGTTTTTTGATCTTGTCAATTATTTTTTCAATTTCTAATGCCACTGAATACCATTCAGAAAAAGGCCACTTCATAATTACATATGACGATAATTGGACACCAATAACTGAAACGAGCATTGAACCTCTGGCTGAAGATTCGAGTAATACGCGAGTTTTGCCTGAAATAGAATTAAGCCTTGCGCTAAAATCTAATTCTATTTTCCAACTACCGATTTGTATAATCTCCACAGCTTACGGAATTACTGATTCTATTATCCCCGTTAGATTGGATATGACAATTTTAAGCTCAAAAAACCAAAAAGATACACTTAGATCTTTCGAGACTATCAAAGTCGAAGAGCCAATATACGACACCTTGAATAATTGCAAAATATCTAAATCAATTATTCAAGCCAGCGATTTTCCCATAGGTACAGTACTATATTCATATGCTTTTTTTGGCAATAACTTTCTTGTACACCTCTCGTTTAGCTGCGGAGAAACATTGTTTAATTTATACAAGCCTGAATTTGACAAACTGGCAAATTCATTTGTTTTCGATACAGATGTTAATCCCGCTCCCCAAGATACATCCAAAGCAGATTGACTTTTGTATGCGGCAGATACCCAAATCATCCCCCAAAAATGGGTTTGTTTCCTCAGATTAACGTTTTTGGTCATATCAAATCGATGGTGATTCGGGCAAAAGCCCGTTTCCAGCTGTCGCGCGGTTTATCTGAATTTTTGCCAAAAAACTTGTCATTTCTATTGCTCGGCCTTTATGCATAATCCCGCCCGGCTGGTGCCTGCAGGCAAGTGTTAACAGTCCACCTATCATTCCTGAGAGTCTCCCCGTGATACGGGGAGACGAATCGGGAATCCATGCAGCGTTGTTACAAATCCGGCAATAGCCAGACATTGATAATTTGTATTCATGCCATATAATATGTCGAAATCATAAAAAGCGTCGGATTTGATGGATAATTGTATTTGCGGTTTTTGATTCGCGATGAATTAATCTTGATTTCTGCCTAAATATCAGCGTATTTTATTCAAATACAAATATGCCAGAGGTAAGGTTAATTTCAATTCAAAGGGGCATCTCATGAAATATTTATATGTCTTAATTTTGGTTTTAATCGCATCTGTCAGTTTTGCTGACGATAAGAACATTGCTGATAAAGAACAGTTAATGATTGTCGATCAGGAATTTTCTCAAATGTCGGTCGATAGCGGAATCGGTTACGCGTTTGATTTTTACATGGCCGACAGCGCGACTGTTTTAACTGAAGGAAGTCTTCCCATAACAGGACGGGACGCCATTAATGCCATGTACGACAGTTTGCCTGAAG
The DNA here is from genome assembly GCA_036480375.1 of Candidatus Zixiibacteriota bacterium. Taxonomy (NCBI): domain Bacteria; kingdom Pseudomonadati; phylum Candidatus Zixiibacteriota; species Candidatus Zixiibacteriota bacterium. The sequence goes on along the minus strand of JAZGGI010000010.1, from coordinate 17,291 downwards.
GGGCACGGCTCACGTGGGAACCGATATTCGCCGATATTGCCGCATCGGACGATTTGGGTTATACGATCGGAAGCTGGACCTATTCAGTTTCCGAAACTGCCGGAACGATGAGTACCGCCAGCGGATATTATATAACGATCTGGAAACGCCAGGATGACGGAAGCTGGAAATACGTCTTCGACACCGGCACCGACGGCCCGAAGGAGTAGTAATTAATCTTCCCGATTAATCATTTGGCTGTAGCCTCTCAGGCTCCGCCCATGCAATCCTTGGGAATTTTTGGGAACAAACATTTCCCTTAACTCAGGATTGCGGATATTAAGAAGCATTACAATAATTCCTGCATCAATGAATAATGATGTTAACACGGCAAAACTCTGAGTGATAAGCGCTGAAGACGCAGACACACCCGCATCGCTCTGGTTAAATATAAAATCAAGTAAATAGATGTTGATCAGGATTAATGCAAGCCAACATACAATTTCGATAACTGCTCTGCTCAAATAATTCTTTCTCAAAAATAGAATTGCCGAAATAAAAACAAAAGGAGATGAAATAAAAATTATAAGAGTATAAATACCTAATGTAGCACCATCTTCTCGTAAAGAAGCATACATAACAAAATTAAATAATCCCAAAAAAAACAGAACTATACTTGAAATAACCCAGAACCAGCCAATAAATGGAATAGATTCATTGGGCCTTAGTTTTATACCAAACTTTGTTTTCACTCTCTACTCCCTTATCATGACCATGTTTCGTACTGAATTTTTTAGGCTCCACCAATAAATATTACTCCACCAACTCCAATTCAATCAACGGTGTATCCGTGTCAACCTGGTCGCCGATGGAAAAATTGACGGCGGAGACTTTGGCTTTGGCTCTGGCGATACAGATATGTTCCATCTTCATCGCCTCGACGATGATAAGCTGGTCTTTCTTCTCAACCTCATCACCGACCTTGACCATGACTTTGACGACCTTGCCGGGCATCGGAGCGAAAACTTTTGAAGGATCGGTCAGCTCTCCCCCGGCGCCGCCTATCCCATTTTCTTCGGATGGAATCGTGAATTCGAATAATGTCCCGTCGATATCGACAAAGGTTTTATTGCCGGATGTGACGGCAAAGATTTCTTTTGACGCACCGGCGTTCTGGATAAATATCCGTCCGTCGGGAGTATAATTTATATCGATTGTATTTTGTGAGTCGGCAAAAACGGCTTTGTTGCCGTCTTTGAGTTCAACCGTTTTGGTTTCGCCATTATGTATAAATTCGTATATCACTTAATTTTCTCTCCCAGTCGCCAGGGGCCGATTGAAAGCCACGGGTTGTAGTCTTTTCTCGATTGCCGATTACTTCCAAAAGCTACTTTTTGTCCGCCGTTCGCATTTATAACAGCCGCGGCGGCAAGGGCCAATTCGATATTATCCGCGCCGTCATCGGACCAGTCGGCGAAGTTTTTATCGATAAAATCAGTGTAAGTCTCCCCTGACTTATATTTCTCGTGTGCAACAATATCCGCGAGATATTTAATGGATTGCTTTATGCCCAGTATCTTGTATTCTCTCAAGGCTTTTATCATTCGAGCAATAGCCATATCGCGATCTTCGCCCCAGACAATCAGTTTGGCCATAATCGGATCATAGTCGATTCCGATTTCGCTGTCCTGACGAACACCCGAATCAACCCGCACACCCGGCCCGGTCGGTTCGCGGTACAAAAGTATTTTGCCAATCGATGGCATAAAATTATTCCCAGCATCTTCGGCATAAATTCGGCATTCGATAGCATGACCCCGCTGCGACAGATTCTTGAATTTGTCCGAAAGCGGAAATCCGGACGCTACTTTGATCTGTTCGGCCACCAGATCGACTCCGACGACTTCTTCGGTAACGGGATGTTCGACCTGGATGCGAGTATTCATTTCCAGAAAATAAAACTTGCCGTTCTTATCGAGCAAAAATTCAACCGTGCCGGCATTGACATAACCACAGGCTTTGGTGACGGCAACGGCGGCCTCGCCCATCTTCTTGCGAAGTTTAGGCGTGACGGCAACTGACGGCGTTTCTTCAATAATTTTCTGATGCCGGCGTTGGATTGAACATTCCCGCTCGAAAACATGGATAGCATTACCGTGCGAGTCGGCGAAAACCTGAAATTCGATATGTCGGGGATCGACGATATATTTTTCGAGATAGACGGTATCATCATCAAAGGCGGATTTGGCTTCGCGTTTGGCTCCGTCGATGGCGGTTTCCAAATCGACCGGATCATTGACGACTCGCATACCCTTGCCGCCCCCTCCGGCTGCGGCCTTTATGAGAACGGGGTATCCGGATTCGTCGGCGACTTTTTTGAATTCATCGAGACTATTACCGGCGCTTTTCATGCCCGGAATCAAAGGCACTCCGGCCCCGGCCATTTTCTTGCGCGACTCGATCTTGTTACCCATCAAAAGAATGGCATCCGGCGGCGGGCCGATAAATACGAATCCGTTATCGAGGCAAGCCTGGGCGAAATTGCAATTTTCTGCCAGAAAACCGTAACCGGGATGAATCGCATCCGCGCCGGATAATTTGGCGGCTTCGATAATTTTATCGACATTCAAATACGATTCGAGCGGAGGAGGAGGTCCGATTTCGCAGGCTTCATCGCCCATCAATGTATGGACGGCGTATTTATCTGCTGTGGAATAAACGGAAACGGTTTTTATATTGAGCGTTTGGCAGGCGCGAAGCACGCGCACGGCGATCTCGCCACGATTGGCGACAAGGATTTTATTAAACAGTTTTGGCATCTTTATTCTTTTACCCAGTTCGGTTTGCGTTTATTCAAAAAGGCGTCCATCCCCTCCTGCCCCTCATCCGACAGGCGCAATTTGGCGATCATCTTGGCAGTGTATGGCTTGAACTCGTGGGGTTTCATCCCCGGGATATTGGAAACGAGTTCTTTTGCCATCGCGATGGCGTTGGGCCCGGACGAAAGAAGCGTTTTTATCAATTTGTCAATTTCTTCATCGAGTTTATCATCGGGATAATATCGGTTGACGAGTCCGATACGATACGCTTCGGCGGCGGTCAGTCTCTCGCCGGATATGAAAAATTCACGAGCCTTCCCCTCTCCTAATTTCCTAATAACATAAGGTCCAATGCAAGCCGGAACGATTCCGATTTTTACTTCGGAGAAAGAGAACTTAGCCGATTCGGCGGCGACGGAAATATCGCAGACGGAAACAAAACCGGTGCCGCCTCCGATGGCCGCGCCGTTGATGCGTCCGATGACCGGCAGAGGCATGGTATAAATCAAGTAAAACAAATCGGCCAGGGCCAGAGATTCTTCGAGATTTTTTTCATAGCTGTAATCTTTGACGCGGCGCATCCAGTTTAGATCAGCCCCGGCACAAAATGATTTGCCTTCACCCGATAAAACTATAACTCGCAAACCTTCTTCTTTTTTGAGCGATTGAAAAAGATCGGTCATCTCATAAATGAGAACGTCATTAAAGGCGTTGTGGACTTCCGGTCGGCAGAAATTGACTCGCGCGACCGGGCCTTCTATTTCGACTTTGACTGTTTTATATTCTTTGTCCATTAATTCTACATCCTGAAAACCCCGAACTTATGATCGGGGATATGTTGATTGAGTGACATCGCGATGCCCAGCGCCAACGCCTGTCGGGTTTCGGTCATATCGAGGATGCCGTCATCCCATAGTCGTGCGGTGGCATAATATGGTGACGATTCATCTTCATACTGGTCAAGTATCGGCTGCTTGATGGCGTTGATTTCTTCCTCGGTGAGAGTTTTGTCCTGGCGAGCCATCTGGGCAACTTTAACATCGGCCAATACCCCGGCGGCCTGCTCGCCACCCATAACTGAAATTTTGCCCATCGGCCATATCCACATCAGTCGTGGTTCGTATCCCCGTCCGCACATAGCGTAGTTGCCCGCGCCGTGCGAAGCGCCGATGACGACAGTGAATTTGGGAACCTGCGCGTTGGCGACGGCATGAACCATTTTGGCTCCGTCGCGGGCGATGCCGCTGTGCTCATATTGCTTTCCGACGATAAAACCGGTGATATTTTGCAGGAATATCAACGGGATTTTACGCACGCAGCAGAGTTCGACAAAATGGGCGCCCTTCTGTGAAGATTCGCCAAAGATAACGCCGTTATTGCCGAGTATCCCGACCGGGTAACCCATGATGCGCGCAAAGCCGGTAATGAGAGTCGGCGCGTATAGTTGCTTGAATTCATGAAATCGCGAGCCGTCAACGATACGGGCGATGACTTCCCGGACATCATACGGTTGACGCAGATCATTAGGTACAACTCCGTAAAGTTCTTCAGGATCATAATGCGGTTCTTCCGGTTCGGATATATCAAGCGGATATTTTTGAGTTCGTTCGAGATTTTCAACAATATTGCGGGTCAGGGAAATCGCATGAGCGTCATTCTGGGCATAATGATCGGCCACTCCTGAAATTCGGCAATGAACATCCGCGCCGCCCAAATCCTCAGGTGAGACAACTTCGCCGGTGGCGGCCTTCACCAAAGGCGGCCCGCCGATAAAAATCGTTCCTTGCTTGCGAACGATAACGGTTTCATCCGACATGGCCGGCACGTAAGCTCCCCCGGCCGTGCAAGAACCCATGACAACGGCGATTTGGGGAATGCGGTTGGCCGACAATTTGGCCTGATTGAAAAAGATATGACCAAAGTGTTCTTTATCGGCGAATACACCCGCCTGCTGCGGGAGGAAAATACCACCGGAATCAACCAGGTAAACGCATGGTAGATTATTTTCGAGTGAAATATCCTGAGCTCGAATATGTTTTTTGATTGTTTCCGGAAAATAAGTTCCGCCTTTAACCGTCGCGTCATTGGCGACAATCATCACCTCCCGGCCCTGGATAATTCCGATACCGGTAATAACGCCCGCGCCGGGGGCTTTGCCCTTATACATGTCGTAAGCGGCCAGAGGCGACAATTCAAGAAACGGAGTGTTCTTGTCGAGCAGTTTTTCAACCCGTTCACGGGGAAGAATCTTACCGCGATCGGTGTGAAGCTTTCGGGCTTTTTCCGGACCGCCCAATTTAATTTCTTCAATTCGCCGTTTGTATAGACGAGCGGCTTCCCGGTTTAATTTGTCGTTTTCCTTAAAGGCCGACGAACCCGTACTAATTTTCGATTCGATTCTAAACATATTGTCCTGTCAATTTATAGGCATAGTTTTTGTATTGCACCCCCGCTGAAATAAATATATATAAAAAAGGCTTCACGAAGAAGCCCTATATTTTCCTAATACCACTTGGGCACGAGTTTATAAGCATAACTCAAAACGCCATGCGATTTATCGGTTTGAATCCGCCTGAATTCAAGCCTGACCTTTTGGCCGATTTTGAGTTTATCCACGTCACAGTCAACAATTTGCGCCATCAATTGCAGACTATCGTCAAATTTGACAATCCCAATGGCATACGGTGATTGGTCGGAAAATTGTGAGGCCGGAATACGAATGACCGTGAATGTTTGCAGTTTTCCTTCTTCCGGTAAATTATACGACTCAAATTTACGGAATCCGCATTGGTCGCAAATCAAACGCGGCGGATAAAACCGCTTGCCGCATTTTTTACAAATTGAGGCCTCGAGGCGGTAACGCTGAGGCATTTCTCTCCAGATTCTTGATGGAAACATCACGCCACCTCCAGGATATGCACCACCGCGGAAGCGCCGGAGCCGCCCATGTTTTGAGTCATCCCGACTTTGGGATTGCTCTTTATCTGTCTGCCGTTTTCGGCTTCGCCGCGAAGCTGCTTGACGACCTCGACCACCTGACCGATACCGGTCGCACCAACCGGATGTCCTTTAGATTTCAAACCGCCGGAAGTATTGACCGGAATTTTTCCATCCAATGCCGTCGCGCCCGAGGCGGCCGCCGTTGCGCCTTGACCCGGTTTGAAAAATCCAAGCGATTCGGTTACGATAATTTCAGCGATCGAAAAACAATCATGAACCTCAACTAAATCGATTTCGCTGATTTTGCGTCCGGCCATTTTGAGACCTCTCTTACCGGCCAGTTCAGTCGATTTTAGAGTCGTCAGGCTTTCGCGCTGATGCAAAGCAATCGTATCGGTCGCCATTGCCGAACCAGTAATCCGTATATACGGCTTTTTCATTTTCTTTGCGCTTTCAACCGTGGTCAAAATGCAAGCCGCGGCGCCGTCAGTTATCGGAGAGCAGTCCAGAATATGCAAAGGATCGGCAACCTTGACACCGTTTTCCACATCCTCAAGTTTGATTGGGAATGGATACTGAGCATAAGGATTCTTGGAACCATTCAGATGCGATTTATAAGGCACCGCCGAAAGCTGGCGACGAGTCACTTTATACTTTTTCATATAGACGCGGGCCATCATGGCATATAAGCCCGGAAAAGTTACCCCGTGAAATACTTCATATTCCTGATCGGCGGCCGCAGCCAGTGCGTAAGTCGCCCCGTCGCCGGAAATGTCGGTCATTTTTTCGACACCGCCTGCCATCACGACATCGGATATGCCTGAAGCAACTTCTATAAAAGCCTGGCGAAACGCCAATCCGCCGGAAGCGCAGGCTGATTCCACGTGCGCCGCCGGAATATGACGCTGGCCAATGTAATCAGCCATAATCGCGCCGACATGCTCCTGACCGACAAACAAACCGCCGGTCATACATCCCACAATCAATGAATCTATTTTATCGACACCGGCATCATCCATGGCATTCAGAGCGGCTTCGGTGAATATATCGCGGAACGATTTTTCCCAGAGCTCACCCCATTTCATGATTCCTATACCGACAACAGCAACATCTCTCATCTTAATTCCCTCCTAATTATTCTTCAGGATTTTGTGCCGGTATTTGGCGTAAGTACCGTAATCGACGTAAGTTTTATTTTGATCCAGCAAAGTGGTCGTGTGAACGGCCAGGTCGCGAACCTCATTTATGCGGTCGGTAACTCTCCAGACAAAAGCATCCGAACCGGCTCCCGAGCCGTAAGAAATCATCAGGATCATATCACCCGGTTTAGAAATATCGAGAGTCGAGGTTAAACCTATCGGAGAGGCTCCGGAATAAGTATTGCCCAGTCTCGGGGCCAACCAACCCGGTTCTATCTGTTTGGGCGTAAAACCGAGCCTTTTACCAATCCTCTGAGGAAATTTTCCGTTCGGTTGATGAAAGATCACATAGGCAAAATCTTTCGGTTTCATTTTCACTTTTTTCAAAATTCCATCGGCGGCACCCGTAACGGTTTTAAAATAAGCCGGTTCACCGGTGAAGCGTCCGCCGTGTTGAGGATAAAATTCATACTCTCTTCGCCAGAAGTCAGGAGTATCGGTCATAAATGAATAGGTCGCAACACATTCGGCGATTAAGTCTTTCTTGCCCATGATGAACGCCGCCGCTCCGGCCGAGGCTGAATACTCTAAGGCGTCGCCAGGGGCGCCTTGAGAAGTATCGCCTCCCACGGCCAGGGCGTATTTAACAAAGCCCGATTTAACGAGCCCTAAAGTTACAAACATCGCTTCGGAACCGGCTTTGCAGGCGAATTCAAAATCAGCGCAATGACAATCCGGAACGCATCCGATCGCTTCGGCTACAACCGTACCTGACGGCTTAACCGCGTAAGGATGCGATTCGGAACCGACATAAACAGCCCCAATATCTTTGGGATCGATCATGGCTCTTTTCAGGGCGTTTTTGGCGGCTCCCACCGAAAGCGTAATCGTATCGACGTCGGGAGTCGGTACTGATTTTTCGTGAAGCATCAGCCCTTTCTTATAACTGGGCGCATCGGCTCCCCATACTTTCGCGATCTCTTCCACTTTGATGCGATGACGAGGAATATGCGCGCCATAACCAACTATTCCAACCATTTACATACCTCTATTCAAAAGTTGAGTCCCACTTATTTAACCGTTTCATTCTTCAAATACGCAAAGTTAAGTATAATACAATAGATAAAGTTAAAAGGCAAGCGGCGTATTTTTCTTTTTCCACAATAATTGACAAAAATAGTCTTTCATTTTTCTTTATTTTTTATTATAGTCATTTGTTGGGGACTCGGGCAAAGAATTTCCAAAAAATAATGGATATTTGGGGAGTCAACCGGTCATAGATTATCCGAGGTCTTTGAAAAAGGATTGACAAATAATACAACAGACAACCGAGTGCGGAAGGAGGGCATCTTGCGGCTATTGCTTATTGGATTTGGCACCGTGGGGCAGGGCCTGGCCGAATTACTAATCAAAAAATCACAAATGTTATCCAGATTAATTGTCAAAGATTTATCCGTAGTTGGTATTGCCGATATGATTCATGGAAACATTTATTGTGAAGATGGCATCGACTTGCAAATTGTTCTGGATACGATCAATAAAGGCAAAAAATTTTCTGAATTACCTGACAGTTTCGATGGCGACACCCTCAGTATGATTAAACACGCCAGGGCGGATATGATGGTCGAAGCTACTTATACCGATATAAAAATCGCCGAACCGGCGACTTCACATATTCGCACCGCTCTGGAAAACCGCATGCATGTTACGACAATGAATAAGGGTCCGGTAGCTTTATACTTTCATGAATTGAACCAGTTGGCTAAAGAGAAAAACGTCGGCTTTTATTATGAAGGTACGGTTATAAGCGGTACGCCTCTTTTAAATATGATTCGGGAAACATTAGCCGGAAGCGAAATTACCGAAATTAAGGGCATTTTAAATGGCACCACGAATTACATTCTGTCGCAGATGGAAGAGGGCATGGATTATAATGACGCTCTTAAAACCGCGCAGGAACTTGGGTACGCCGAAGCTGTTCCTGACGCCGATGTATTGGGTTGGGATACTCTGGCCAAAGTTACGATTCTGGCTAATACCGTTTTCGGCGTCAAAGTCAAGCCACAGGATTTTCGTTGCGAAGGAATTACGAATATTTCTCTTCAGGATATTGCCAATGCCAAATACAATGGTAAAAGATACAAATTAATCGGGTGCGTCTGGAAAGAGAACGGAAAAGTTCAGGCCAGCGTGGCGCCTGAGAAAATCGACATGACACATCCCCTGGCCGGAGTTATGGGCGTCACCAACGCTGTTACGATTACGACCGATACATTAGGCGATGTCACAATCGTCGGGCCCGGGGCGGGAAAAATCGAAACCGGTTACAGCGCACTGATTGATATAATTCACGCGGGAGGGAAAAAATGAAGATGTTATTGAACGGCGAATGGGTTGATAGAGATAAAAAGATTGATGTAATCGATCCCTTTGACAATTCAATAATTAATACCGTTCCGGCCGGAACAGCCGACGATGTCGAAACCGCACTCAAATCCGCGGTCGCCGGATTTGAAATCACGAAGAGAATGACGGTATATGAGCGAGCCGAAATTCTATTTAAGACGGCAAGTATAATTTCGGAAAGACTTGATGATTTCGCCGAGACTATCGCGCGCGAAGGTTCCAAAACGATTCGAGAAGCCCGCAAAGAGGCGTCCCGGTGCGTCAATACAATTACCTGCTCGGCCGAAGAAGCCAAACGAATTCTTGGTGAAACGATTCCATTCGATTCATTTCCCGGAGGCGAAAACCGTAAAGGGTATTATTATCGCTTTCCAATCGGCGTCATTCTGGCGATTACGCCGTTCAATGACCCCCTGAATCTGGTCGCGCATAAAATCGGCCCGGCCATTGCGGCCGGCAATTCGGTGATAATAAAACCGGCCACGGTTACGCCGCTGTCGGCAATTAAACTGGTGGAAGCGATGCTCGAAGCCGGATTGCCGCCACAGGCAATTCAGGTCGTCACCGGATACGGTTCCGAGATCGGGGATGCCCTCGTCAGTGACGAACGGGTGCGGATGATTTCTTTCACCGGCGGCGTTGAGGCGGGAAAACAGATCGCTTCCAAGGCTGGAATAAAAAAGATCGGGATGGAGCTCGGTTCCAACTCACCCGTCATTGTCTGGAAAGACGCCGATATTGATCTGGCCGTCGAATCATGCGTTTCCGGAGCGTTCTGGGCGGCAGGTCAAAACTGTATTGGCGTCCAAAGAATTTTGATACATGATGATATTTATGATGAGTTCAAAGAAAAATTCGTTGCTCAGACAAATAAATATATCATCGGTGACAAAATGAAAGAAGAAACCGACATGGGCCCGATGATAACCGAAGCTGAAGCGGTGCGGGTCGAGAAATGGGTTAATGAAGCCGTCGAAAAAGGCGCGACATTATTGACCGGTGGAAAACGCAAAGGAGCATTATACGAGCCGACTGTTCTTGAAAATCTGCCTGATGATATCACGATTCATTGTGAAGAAGTATTCGGCCCGACGGTCAATTTTTATCGTGTCAATGATCTGGATAAAGCTATCGCCGAAGCTAATTCTCTCCCCTACGGTCTTCTGGCGGCGATATTTACAAGTAATATCGATATCGCTTTCAAAGCATCGTATGAGCTCGATTGCGGCGGCGTGATGATAAATGACTCGACCGATTATCGTTTGGATTCGATGCCGTTCGGCGGAGTCAAATATTCCGGTCTGGGCCGGGAAGGATTAAAATTCTCTCTTCAGGAAATGACCGAACCGAAAGTGGTTTGTTTTAATTTGAAGTTGTAGATTCATAAGAAAACAACAACCAATATAGGGTACATTAGTTTGATGATAATCAAAAAAAGTGATTTACTTGAACAGCCTCCCGGAAACCTAACCATTTGGAGATACCTGGATATTACAAAATTCCTGGACCTCATAATGAATCAGCGGTTGTTTTTCATAAATATGAAAAATCTATCGGACCAATATGAGGCATCGCTCCCGATGTCGACGATCGAAGAAGAAAGACGCCGACTGGCAAAAAAGGGTTTCAAAGATCGAGACCTTGAAGAAGGAATTGCCAGTTACATCTACAATTCTGGACACCTTTTGCGCGATTTAAATCTTGTCAACTCATGGTCTGCGGGGGAAAGCGAGTCCTACGCACTCTGGAAAATCTACGTGGGAAACAGATTAGCCGGTGCGGCAATTAAGAGCAGCGTTTCGAGGCTCACTTCGGCCATAGAGAAGGGTGACGATCCTTACCCAGAAGATTTATACGTTGGCAGGGTACAATACCAAGATTCCATTCCAAAATGCGACGTAAATAGATTCAGTCTCATGATGACAAAAAAGACATATTATCGTTACGAAAATGAAATTCGGGCATGCATCCTGCACTTTCCTCGCTCGGAAGGAGGGGTTGCAACACCATATGACAGTTCAATTGGAAGATACGTTCGTGTAGATATTTCTGAGCTCATAGATGAAATATATTTATCACCATTCATGGGGAAGTGGGTTCTCGAAATAATTGAATCGATTTTGTCTATTTGCAGACCAGAAATAAAAGCTCTGCTCGTGAAATCAGAGATGCGTGATTCATGATTACACATGTAATTAGGTGTCATAAGGTTCCATCAATTCTTGATTTCGAGAAAAGCGAAATTGTGAACTGACGGTTGATTAAATAGCCTTATCCTATTCACTCAAACTTCTTCAGCACTTCCAGAACACAATCAATATCGTATGGCGTATGATCGGCGCAGACCTGGAAGCGAATTGTTTCATCGCCTTTCGGGACGACCGGGTAATTCAGACCCGTCCCCAAAACGCCGTTATCTCTCAGATATTGCACCAGCCTTGTTGTCTTTTCGGTATCACGCACCAAAAGCGGCACAATCGGATGCGGACTGGGAATCGTTTCGAAACCCAGATCCAAAAGCCCCTGCTCATATTTTTTGGTCATCTCTGAGAGATGCGCCAAAAGTTTTTTACCATCATCGCTGTCGAGTGTTGCCAGGGCCTGAATAGCCGTTGTTGTTTCAGAAGGCGTGATCGGATTGGTGTATATATAGAATGGATTTTTCTCTCGCAAGTATGGCACGATGGCTCCGTTAGCGACAATATATCCTCCATTGACGCCAAATGCTTTTCCCAGCGTCGCGACTAATATGTCCACGCCTTTGGCATTGCAAATCTCCTCAGTACCTCTCCCCGTCGCTCCATAGGCTCCGACACCGTGCGAATCATCGACAATCAGAATTATATCTTTTGAAAATTCGCTATTATATTTCTCTGTGATTTCACAAATCTTATCCAGTGGGGCGTAGTCGCCACGCATGCTGAATACGCCGTCGGTAATGAGAATAATATTTTCACATTGCCCGATCGATTCTTTAATTTGCTCCTCGAGTTGATTCATATTGAGATGTTTGAATATTTTTTTGCCTTTCGGACGCGCCAGTTTCATGGCATTGATTATGCAATTGTGATTGAGCTCATCGGAGATAATTATAGTTTCGGGAGTGGCCAAAGTCGAGATAACGCCCAAAACGGTCGTGTAGGCTGAACTGTTGAGCATACAGTCATCGCGGCCGTGGAATTTTGCCAGACGCTTTTCCAATTCAATATGCGGCTTGTAGGTGCCGCTGATAAACCTGACGGCTCCGGGACCAACGCCGTATTGTTGAGCGCCTTCTTCTTCCGCCTTGAGCATATGATCCTGAAATTGCAGTCCCAGGTATGAATTGGAATTCATCCGGATAAATTCTTTGTCGCCATAACCGTCCAGTTTAAATCGAGGCCCGCGTTTACCGTCGGCTTTGATTACTTCGGTAACAACCAGTTCTTTGCCTTTGGCCGTGCCGGTGGCGTTCAATTCATCTATTTGTGTCTGCAAATACCGCGAAAATCTTTCGTATGGCATCTATAAAATCTCCTTGCTTATCCTAAATTTTCTTTCCAATTTTATCGAGCATATCTTTTGCCATCGTGGGCAAATCATAATTGTGCTTCCAGCCCCATTCTTTCCGCGCCACAGTATCATCAAGCGAATCCGGCCATGAATCGGCAATCGCCTGCCGGACAGGGTCAATCTCGTACTCAATTTCAAATTCCGGTATATGCTTGCGAATTTCATCGGCCAGCATATCGGGAGTCAGGCTCATGGCGGTAATATTGTAGGCGTTTCTATGTATTAGTTTCTCGCCATCGGCTTCCATAAGTTCTATAAGAGATTTTATGGCGTCGGGCATATACATCATATCCAGCGAGCAGTCGCCCCGCAGGTAACAGGTATATTTTTTATGCTTGATGGCGTCAAAAAATATTTCGACGGCGTAATCGGTCGTCCCTCCCCCCGGTTCGGTTTCATACGATATTAATCCGGGGAACCTCAGGCTGCGCGTATCGACTCCAAAACGCCGAAAATAATAATCGCACAATAGCTCGCCCGAAACTTTAGTGATTCCGTACATTGTTTCCGGACGCATAATCGGCATCTGAGGTGTGTTTTTCTTCGGCGTTGACGGCCCGAAAGCTCCGATTGAACTGGGGAAAAACATCTTACAGCGATATTGCCGAGCCGCTTCGAGCATATTATACAGCCCGCCCATATTAATCTGCCAGGCGATCCCCGGCCGGGTTTCCCCGATTGCTGACAAAATCGCCGCGAGGTGATATATCGTGTCAACCTTATACTGCTGCATAACGCGCGTAATATGATGCTCGTCGGTAACATCGAGAATTTCAAACGGCCCCGAATGACGCAGTTTCAAATCCGAAGGCATCCTAATATCGGTTGCGATAACACTGTTTTCGCCGCATTTATTTCGTAGTGCCGCGGTCAATTCCGACCCGATCTGCCCCAGCGCCCCGGTTATAAGAATTGTGTTCATATTATTGCCTTATCACCCAAAAAATATTCATTCAAGGTTAATCGTTAAAAATGATAAACCTATATATACAAAGTCGAGATGGGGAAATCAAGTAGAGCGGATAGGATAAAAAAAGCCGGGATGCGATTCCCGGCCAATTTCCGCTTAATTTCTTATTGTGTCTTCTTCTTAAAAAATGTCTGCTTCAACACCGGCAGCGAATACCGGATTTTGTTCTCGTCGTCAAGTTCAATCGTTATCGATTTGGAGAATGATTTCATATAAGATTCGGCAAATAGGATGACTTTGCCCTGTTTGGTTTCTCCGGCTTTGATAACTTCGGGAATATCAATATCAAACAAATGCTTCGCCCATTCTATAGGTTTCAGTCGAACATCGGCATTTGAATTATTCGTTATTGAAAATAAGACGGCATCATTGGCGTCAACCGTTTCAGCGGTAATCTCGACTGTATAAGGTTCAACAGTCAGAGGCGCCAATTCGCTCGGATCGGTAAAGACATTGGCCGCGACATATATATTCTGCGCCGAGTCGCTGGCATTGGTCGTTATTTTTATTGATTTTTTGACCGATCCTGTATATTTACGGGTGCTGAAAGTTATTTCGAGTTTGGAACTATCGCCCGGTTCAATTAGATTTTTTTCGAGAGGAGCTTTGGTGCATCCGCAGGCCGGTTTGACGGTTTTTATATATAGCGTGGTATCACCTACCGATTTCAACCAAAAAGCATGGACTACTTTGGCCCGCTGGGGAACATAGCCATAATCAAAGGTCTCGCCATTGATTTTCATATCAGGCTCGGCCGATACCGAAACGGCGGCAATTATCAAAAAGATTAATCCTGTCAGAGTCGCTATCTTGTACATATCTCGGTTCTCCTTGCGGCCCAATATAATCGGTTGTTCGGGCGACGCCACATAAATGCGGTAATTTTACCGTTTGGATATTGCTTTGTTCTTTATACTAAAATCGTCAAAAATGGTTTAAATTTCAGAAAATTTAACCCTGAATTTTAGTGCAATCTAATTTTATTCAAAAAGGCGGAAGCAACTCTTCCGCCTTAGATTATGGTGAAATCTATGAAATATTTCGTCAATTTTGACTGGTCACAAGAAAGACTTGCTTTCTAATCGGTAATGTAAAACGATCCGAAGTATCATTATTGATTTCAAAGGTCAAGGATTTCTCAAAAGACTCACCCAATATATCTTTATCTAGAGTAATCGTCGCTTTGATTGTTTCCCCGGCGGGAATATTTTCCGGAATTGATACCTCAAATAATTCACCCGGCCAGTCAATTAGTTTCAATTGAAGATCTTTGGCGTTAACATTTGAAATATCAAATGAGATCTCATTGTTTTCACTCAATTTATCTTTTGTCAGATTAAGTATAGGGGGTGAAAAAACAATCGTCTTTGTCGATTGCTCGCCCTGTACTATATTGGTGCGGATATTGACAAAAGTCTTCCCTTTCAAAGTATTGGACTCAATTCGCGGGCTTTTTTGGATGGCTCCTTTATAATTTCGAGTACTGAAGATAATTTCGAGCCTGGCGCTATCGCCCGGAGCGATAATTTTCTTATCCATAGGAGCTTTAGTGCAACCGCATCCGGGGATAACTTTGGATATCTTCAGGACTTCATCGCCCGTTGATTTCACCCAAAAGGTATGGGATAGTTTCGCCTTTTGCGGCGCATACCCAAAGTCAAACTCATTTTCTGAGATTGTTAATTTGGGACCCGCGGCAACATTGATAGCGCCAAATAATATCAGTATGGCGGCGCCGATAAGTACATGTCTAAACATAATTCATTCTCCTTTTTTATTTTATTCTAACCAGATATATGTGCGACCATGCATGCTTTTGGTCGCGGTAAAAGCCGGCGCCGGCTTATGATTTACACAGTTAGTTTAAAAACTTTTCATTGGCCTGATCCAATAAGGTTTTCATTTCATTTGTTTGAATCGTTATGACCTGAGGCGTTATTTTATCCGTATCTATCTGCGTGAACGCGGATACCACCATCATCGCCTCTTCCTCGGTTTTCAAATCGATGACCACCAGACTGCAGGAGGCTTGACAGCCCTGAAAATCTATATCGGCGTCATTTAGCCCGAGATATTGCAACAGATCGCAGAATACATTATCGTCGTCGTACAAATCTTTGTTCACTCCGGAAAAGGCAACCTCATAGCCGATTGTCTTCTTATATTTTAGCGGTATGACCGCGGAGATTATTATAATAATTGTCAATGCGGCCAGGGTTATTGAATATGCGGGCTTTCGAATGAAGGCTCGAAAATTAAAACCTGACCTCATTTTTTGGTCGGATGTCGCGACGCTGTCAATATTTGTTTTGGCTTCAATTTTGGATTTCATACCCGAAAGCGGAATGACTTTATCATTATCGTCGCGACCGGCCGCGGATAGGATATTTTGTAATCCTTTTTCCGCTCGCTCAATATCCTTTTTATTCTTTTTGTTCTTTTTGTTTTTCATAACTTAAATCCAGGGTTTAATCAGGTTTTAAGGCCGCCAATTCGGGCTTATCCGTCGCGCTCAGGTTCATGCTCTTTCGAGCTGTTTTTTTTTCGGCATTCATAAGCGCATTTTTCATTTTATTTCTTGCCCGAAATAATTTCGCTTTTATGGCTCCTTCCGATTTACCGTTTAATTCCGCCAGTTCACGAATCGGCCATCCTTCAAGTTCATGAAGAGTTATCAATGCCTGTTGCTCTTTTGATAAGACCTTGAATAATTCCCGAAGCCATCTTTTTGCTGTCAGTATTTCGAGTTGACTTGTGCCTGTCGGAATATTTTCAATTTCGGCGGTGATTGGAATCATCCTTTTCCACCATGGACGCCGGTTTAAACTGTGAAACGTATTGACGATTATTTTATAAAGCCAGGGCCGGAAGGATGATTGCTCATTCAGTGTTGAAAAACCTTTTAAGGCGTTTACCAGAGCATCCTGATACAGGTCGTTTCCGGCATCACGATCTCCCATTAACTTTCGACAGAACATCATTGCCCGGATATATTCCGGTTCCAGTAATTTCCAAAATCTCTCGCTCATTAACTCCATCTGATCCTAAGACGCCTTTGCCCTGATTTAGGTTACGGTAGTTTTTCATACTATTATACAATAATCTTCTAAGATTGTTTGCTTCAATGGCTTTTAGCTGGGCTATACCTCATTGTCATACCCGCGAAGGCGGGTATCCAGAAATTGACTGACGCTGACTGGATTCCCGACTCGCTTCACCCCTGACGGGGCTTCGCTCTCGGGAATGACAACAAATTGGCAGCATCGCAGGGATGTTGCCCTACTGGCTTAATCATTTGGCTTCCAAATCCCTAACAATAGAAAATGACTTATCGCCTTTATCAAGCCAATCAGTTGAAATATAGAGGTGGTTGCAGGATTTTGGACAATGTGTTAAGGTGGAAATGAGACATTATTATGAGGAGCTTAAGTATGAGAAAGCGACGAAGTTTTTCCGCCGAATTTAAGTCCCGAGTTGCGCTTGAGG